>DAXV01000066.1:0-13875 GCA_002506595.1 Acidilobaceae archaeon UBA158 | reverse complement strand
CCAAAGGTGTTAGCAGCTATAAAATTTGTTGAATCAACTGGTAATGAAGCAATAATAGGTAGTTTAGATAATGCAGCAAGCGTTTATGAGGAAAAATCGGGTACTATTATTTATAAAGATTAATATTATATAAATAAATTTCTACAGCTTTACGAATGATTTTTAACATGTTATAATGTTTTTACGAAAAGGTTTTTATAATAGATTAATATTGATTTTCTAGCGTTTTTAATCCTAGCTTTCTGTAGGGACATGTTTTATAATCTTTTTCGCATTTGCTAATTTTGCTCTTCGTTATCATTGCATCTAAGAACTTACATTTTGCATAATACGATCCTTCTTTTTCTATTACATTAAAGAATTCGCATTCTGATTTAGGTTTATATGTTAAGGCATATATTTCTGGGAAAACTATCTTTTCTATAGATTCCTTCGACAAGTCTTTTCCCCATAATAATTACAGAATTAGAAAGGTTATAACTAGTTATCCTATTTTTATAAAATTTAGTTTAAGATGGAAAAGAATCATTGTCCATAAACTCTGTCAGTTTCTTCTTTTTTAGATTTAATAGATTGCTCTTCTCTATAACATCTTCTGGATTTGCCTTGATCCAATTTCTTATATAAAAGATAACTTCTTTTATATCATTAGTTTTAATTATTGGATCTTTTAACAAAGAGTTCTTAACAGTTTCTCTAATATGCCAATTACCCACTGGTGCATAATATGTAGGTAATATTTCTCTTAATATAACTACGTTAGCTTTTCTTTTAATTTTATATAAATATTCTAAGACAGAAAGCCTAGCTGCAGAGAATCCTCCATCCATATTAGAAACTCTTCCTAAAGCATCTTCTTCTACTTTATCTATTATGGGCTTAGTAGCATATTTGGTCCAGATAGACGAAGGATGCCAAACTTCAATCCATTCAAAACTTCCTTCTCCTGGAGTAAATACAATAAGGAATCTATTACTCAGATATTCTCCTTCAAATGCCATAATAGAATTTATATCATTAAAATCACGAATCTTCTTTCTAAGCTCATTTGAAATAATATCATCTACAGCAGTTATAGACCATCTAGTTGGAACTAATCTTCTATTCTTTGTTTTTCCTAAAAAACCGAGGCTAAACATATTTTGAATTGTATAAATATCTACTCCTGATGTATAAATTTTCCATATCGCTTTTTCTGCCTTTAAGTCATCCCAAATAATTTTTTCTGTCGTTGCGCTCAGCTTAGGATTATCTCTAACAATTATTTTTTCAGCCGGCGCTTTAGGGCCAACCGGCTTTGTTATTCCATCGAATGAAAGCTTAGGTAATGGTTCTTTTTTTAGCAGAACTTCACTGTCAACTGGTCTCTCTGATATTATAGCAAGTCCTATTTCGTTTTGATATAATTCCCAAGGTCTGTTAATATCAACTATTACTGTTGCAGAAACTAATTCACTTCTCATTTTTACTATGTTATCTAACGGTTCTTTTCTAATAGACCATAAAACTGGGTTATCTCTATATCTAGCATTATCTCCACTCAGTCCTGGTGGAATCATATAATGAAACAAAACCTTGGGATATCCATATTCGCCTATAAGTCCACTTGGAGGCGTAGAACCGTTGACATCCTTATTAGAAATCCTTAATGATGAATTTACACGAGCTCTAAACTCTTCTAATATTGGGCACCTTGGTAGTCCACAGAGTTTTTTATATCCTTTGCATTGAGCACATAATTCTGGCGGTATTCTTGTCACTAAGAATTCACCTTGTTAATATTTTGCCCTATTAATAATTTGTTCATTAGTGCTTAAACGTTTTCTTCCATATTAATATTATTTATTATTTTTAGAACAATAAACACAATATTTCTTTTGGTGTTAGATCCTTAACTCTTTTATTTTTATCTTGTAAGCAATCGATCTTAATTTGTTTAATATCACTTAAGCAGTTATTTATTATTTTCTGAGCTTTTTTATTTTTTTGAGAAAAAAGACAAGCAGTAAATTTCTCTAATAAATTAAATTCATCTTTCCATAAATTATTTCTTTCCATAACTACTATTGAACTATCGACTTTAGGTTTAGGGAAAAACTTTTCTGATGGAATATTTGCAACAATTTTTATATTAAATAAGCTTTGCATTATTACGCTTAATCTTCCATAATTGTCTTCACCAGGATTTGCTGTAATTCTTTCGGCGACCTCTTTTTGCATCCCCAATACTGAATATTTTATATTATTATTTTTTGATAAATTAATTAATAAATTAGAAGATATATTATATGGCATGTTTGATATCAATATAGGCAATTTTGTTGATTTAACAAATTCTAATCCATTTCCAAATATAATTTCTACGTTATCTGGAAGCTCTTTTTTAAGATATGAGAATCTTCTATCAATCTCTACAGTTATAACCCTCTTTGCGATGAGTGAAATAGGAAATGTTATTGTTCCAATTCCTGTGCCAATTTCTAGGAAATCTTGATTTTTATATTTTATAAGATTATCGTAAAAAACCTTTATTGAGTCACAGTCCAATAAAAAATGTTGTGATAATTTTTTGATGGCTTTAAATTCAATTTTTTTATTAATTTTTTTACATATAGAATAAAAATCTTCATAGCTCAATTTATTTCTCAGCCTTGTTTTGATTTTTGATAAAGGCTTTTTCTCATTAAATCTAGGTAATTTAGAAATGGTACACTTGGATCCTTAGGCTCAATGAATAAATAGTATTTGGGTTGATTAGTTATTTCTTCCAATATTTTATCAGATAATATATCAATTGGATCAACTTTTAATATTTTTTTAATTTCATCGAAGCTACTAAACTTTTTTCTTTCTCTTGTTTCTAACAATGTCTTAAGAGTCTTTTTGCCAACACCTTTTAGCAATTCAATCGAATGCAATCTTATATTTATGGGCTCTGCGATATTGAAGAACTCTATAAATAGCTTTTCATTATTCTTGATTATAAATTTAACAGCTTCTTGAAGGTTTCTTTTAGCGATTTCCGATAAGTCTCTATATAATATAGGAGTTCTAGGTACAACAAGGATTTTTTCTGACAAACCTCTTTCTTTGGCGATTTTAGAAAGGTCAGAGGGACTCCTTAAATAAACCAAGTTACTATTTGGGTCAGAAAGTGAGATATCTATTAAGTCCGAAATTCTTTGAGGAACTTGGTTTACTGTCGTACAATATATCTTTTTATCTGCTCCAGGTATGCATGCCAGTGAGACGTCAAATGGCCTGAATCTTTTCGCTAATGGATCTAACGGCTCATTTATAGTTTTTACTGTTTCTCTTGCTAACGTTACAACATCTAACGGCTCAACTTTATTTCCTAGTGGAATTCCATCCAAAAGCGTAAATTTTCTTATCCCAATACCTTGTGCAATTGGCTTTTCCTTATGCCATGGATGAGGATCCATATAGTAACCTGTGTCCATGTAATCTAATATAACTGCCTCTATTTCCACTGCAGCTACATGCTCAGTCTCTTTTCTTTGAGGAGCCCTCTGACCCATTTAATTTCGCCTCTTTTCCATATACTTTAAGTGTCCCCATCCCTTTTATCTATATTCTTAGATGTCCTTATGAGGGGATTAATATTTATGATTATGCTAAAGTATTGCTTATTTCTAAATATTTAAACAAATCATGTTATTTTGGTAAAGAGTCTTTTTCTTAAACTTTAAAATATATAATTTGAAAAAATTTATAAATAAATTTTAAATATAAATAATAAATGAAGGTGTTTACTTTGGAAAATGAATATATTAATGTTCCAACTGATGTAGGGATTATAAAAATTATTAATAATAATCATATTTATAAGCCATCTGATGATAGTCTATTAATTATTAAAGCAATGCTTTATCTTAAGGGAAAAGGATATAATTTTAAAAAGATTGTTGATATAGGAACAGGTTCTGGAATTTTATCTATAGCAGCCCAAAGAATCTTTAATCCGGAAATCTTGATTTCAATAGACATATCACCCTACGCTGTAAAAGCAGCAAAAAAAGCCGTAGAAATCGAAAATAAAGGAAATAATATTGTTATTAGATGTGATGGTACGCTTTGTTTAAGGGGTTTATATGATTTATCGATAGTAAATCCTCCATATTTACCTTCAAATGATAATATTAGCGATGAATGGATAGTTAGATCATGGCAAGAAGACAATAATCATGAAAAAATTTGCCTATCATCTTTAATATCTAAAAATATATTGATTTTGAAATCGTCGTTATCTAAATTCGATCAAGATGCATGTTTAAGAAACTTTAATTATAATAAAATGACAATATTAAAAGAAAATTTATTCATGGAGCAATTAGAAGTAAATTTTTGGTATAAAAATTTATAGATACTATTTTATTATTATTTCTATTATAATGCAGATAGATGCGAAAAGTTTATATAGAAGCTTGCTCACATAAGATTCTCGGCAGTTGATTAGATAGGGTGAAACTAAGATGTCGATGCCTATTGAGAATATGGGAGTACCTGTTATAATATTGAAAGAAGGAACAGAGAGATCTTATGGAAAAGAGGCTGTAAGAAATAATTTAATGGCTGCTAGGGCGATATCAGAAATTCTTAAGACAACATATGGACCTAAAGGAATGGATAAGATGTTAGTTGATAGCTTAGGAGATGTAACAATTACTAATGATGGTGCAACTATATTAGATAAGATGGATTTGCAGCATCCTGCCGGTAAGATGCTTGTTCAAGTAGCTAAAGGCCAAGATGAAGAAGCTGGAGATGGAACAAAAACTTCTGTTATATTTGCCGGCGAACTTTTAAAGGAAGCCGAATTATTGCTTGAAAAAAACATACATCCAACAATAATTATTAATGGTTATAAACAAGCTTTACAAAAGGCTTTAGAGATACTAAATAGCGTAGCAGAACCAATTAGCATTGATGATAGAGAAAAATTAGTTTTAGTTGCTAAAACAAGTCTCAATAGCAAAGCAGTATCTGAGGCAAAGGATCATTTTGCAAACATAACTGTAGATGCGATTAGGTCTATTGCTGAGCAAAGAGATGGAAAATATTTTGTTGATTTAAATAATGTACAGATAGTTAAAAAATATGGAGGAAGCCTATTAGATACATCGTTAATTAATGGAATAGTTATTGATAAAGAAGTTGTCCATCCAGATATGCCAAAATTGATTAAGAATGCGAAGATCGCGTTATTAGATGCATCTTTAGAAATAGAGAAACCTGAGCTAGATATGGAAATAAGCTTGTCATCACCAGAATCAATGAAAAAATTATTAGACAAGCAAGAAAAAATGCTAGCTGAAAAAGTAGAAAAAATAGCTGCAACTGGTGCAAATGTAGTAATAACACAAAAGGGAATTGATGATGTTGCTCAACACTTCTTAGCAAAGAAAGGTATACTAGCAGCTAGAAGAGTAAAGAGAAGTGATATTGAAAAACTTGCAAGAGCAACTGGTGCAAGAATAGTTACCAATTTAGATGATTTGAGACCAGAAGATTTAGGATATGCCGAAACAGTAGAAGAAAGAAAGATCGGAGACGATAAGATGATATTTGTTGAAGGTGCTAAGAATCCAAAGAGTGTTACCATATTAATAAGAGGAGGATTTGAAAGATTAGTAGAAGAAGCCGATAGAGCAATTCATGATGCATTAAGTGCAGTTGCAGATGCAGTTATTGATGGTAAAATAGTAGCAGGTGGAGGGGCAATAGAAGAAGAATTAGCCAAAGGTTTAAGAGAATGGTCAAAAGGTGTACCTGGAAAGACACAAATAGCTGTTGAGTCTTTCATAAAATCATTAGAAGCATTGCCTCAAACTATTGCATTTAATGCCGGTCATGATCCAATAGATATACTAATGAAATTAAGAAGCGCTCATTCAGATGATTCAAAGAAATGGTACGGTATAGATATTGAAACAGGTAATATTGTAGACATGTGGTCAAAAGGAGTCATAGAACCTATGAGAGTCAAAGCAAATGCAATTAAAGCAGGAACTGATGCAGCAAGTCTAATATTAAGAATTGATGATATGATTGCAGCTAAGAAAAGCAGTGCAGGAGGAAAAGGTCCAAGCAGCAAATCATCAGAAGAAGAATCTGGAAGCAAAGAATCAAGTGATTAAATTTAATTAAGGTCACATTTTTTATTCCAGTTTTTTCTTATATTTTTGGGCCTAGAATATGATTAGTAAACATTCGATAGATTTGCCTCAAAGAATTATAATAGGTGAAGATATACTAGATAATACAGGAGAGCAAGTTCTCCAAATATTCAATAAAGGAAAATCTATTTTAATATTAACAGGACCTAATGTTTATAATAAATACTATAATAAGATAAAAGAAAGTCTTGAGGATAAGGGTTTTTCGGTCTCATATAAAATTACTGGTAGCCCTACAGTAGATTATGCTATGAGTCTTTCAGAAGAAATCTCTAAAGACAGGTTTGATATATTATTAGGACTTGGTGGAGGAAGAAGTATAGATTTAGCAAAATATGTAGCTATGAATTTAGAAAAAAATTTTATTAGTGTACCGACTGCAGCAAGCCATGATGGTATAACAAGTCCTTTTGTAACTCTAAGAGGATTTGATCGTTTTCATTCTAAGCCAGCTAAGCCTCCTAAGTTAATACTTATTGATGTGAATGTTATATTATCAGCCCCAAAGAGATATAATATTGCTGGATTTGGAGATTTGATTGGTAAATATACATCTGTCTTAGATTGGCGTTTAGCTCATAAATTGAAGGGAGAATATTATGCTGATTATGCTGCAAGTCTTGCATTAATGAGTGCCAGGCATGTGAGTTCTTATGCAAAAGAAATAGGTGTTGGAAGCAAAGATGGAATAAGAGTATTGTTGGAAGCATTGGTAAGCAGTGGAGTAGCTATGTGTATAGCTGGAAGCTCTAGACCTGCTAGCGGTTCTGAGCATCTTTTTGCACATGCATTAGAAATGATAAGTAAGAATCCTCCTCTTCATGGTGAAGCTGTAGGAGTTGGAACTATAATGATGTCCTATTTGCATGGAAAAGATTGGAAGAAAATAAGAAATCTATTAAAAACTGTAGGAGCACCAATAAATGCTAAAGAATTAGGTGTATCAGAAGAAGAAATTATACAATCTCTTATTAAATCTGTTAGCATTAGACCAGAAAGATATACAATTTTAGGCGAAACAGGGTTAAATGAAAAAGCAGCAGAAGAATTGGCTAAGAATACANNATTTTTGTTATTTAATAAATTAATAATTAAAACAGTTATCATCTTTTTATAATATATTTGGAAATTAGTATTCCTAAAAAGTAAAGCCCACTTAAGGTTAATCCTATAGTAATTTCAATAATTCCTCCAGTTGCACCAGGAGATATTATTAATGCAATAATAAAAGATATTGCAATAGCATATCTCCAATATTTAAGTAACGTTTTATAATCTACAAAACCTATGTAAGTAAGAGCCATTATAACTATGGGATATTCAAAAGATATACCTACCAATAATACAAAAGACAGTACTGTTGAAATGAATGCCCTAATACTTAAGCTCGGTAAAACACCAATTCCTAAATCTAGATAATACATAAATCTAAATATAGCGGGAAGAATAATAAAATATGAGAATAAAGCACCAAAAATGAATAATATTATTGATGGTATGATAAACATATTTATGGTTTTTCTCTCTTTTTGTGTTAAAGCAGGAAAGATAAATGCGTATATTTCATATATCCATAAAGGGGAACTTATTATTGCAGATATTAATGATGATGTGTATAGGCTACTTATAAGAGGATCAAAAGCATTAACTGATATTAAGATCATATTTTTAGGTAACATGAAGTTACGTATCTTTTTGAATATAATTACGCTCGTGCTATTAGTTAACGATGGAAAGGGATAATATATATATAATTTATTTATTTCAACCTTGTTAAATTTAAAAAACATTACTAATATTAACACAACTATAAAAAATATTGTAGGTATAAGAAGCCTTCTTAATAACTCATTAAAATATTTATAATATTCATTTAGTATTGAGCTGGAATTTTGCATTTTATTGTTATCCCCTAATATAATTCTTTAAAATAAGAATTAATAATTTTGATTATAAAACTAAATGTGATTCTTAATAGTTCCCTTTCCATACTAAAATTTAGGCATTTTTTTAATTAAGTACAAAATTAAAATTAAAAATCATATAAGGATATAAGTATTCTTAGCCTGTAATAAATTTACGAGGAGGTAACTGGCATGCTTGATAGTTTAGTTGATTGGCTTATAGTTATTGTTGTAATAGCTATATTATTTGGAGGGGCAACAAAAATTCCTGAAATAGCTAGGGCTTTTGGCAGAGCAGTTGGAGAATTTAAAAAGGGTCAAATGGAAGTAGAGAAAGAACTTAAGGAGATTACAAATAATGATAAAACAAACAAGGAAGAGGGCAAGCAATGAGTATGGATTCGGAGTACATTAACATTGCAAGAAAAAAGTTTGACGAAGGAATTATATTAATGAACAAAGGATTGTTTATTCAAGCTGCAAATAATTTTATAGAGTCTTCAAATTATATATCCAAAATTCGAAATCTTGATGAGCAATCTAGATTATTATTAATTAAGTCTCTAATTAATCAAGGAGCTATTATGGTAAATCTAAGTAGGTATGCATTGGCAATAAATTCGCTTATTAAGGCATGGCAGTTATTGAAAAATAATCCGAATAAAGATCTCTTAAAAGCCACATATATAAATTTAATATCTGCATTTATAGCATCAAATCGTTATGATGAAGCAATGAATTTTATAAACAAGCTTGAAGAAATTGATGAAGAATCTAAGGCATACGCATTAATGTATAAATCCAAAATACTAATAGAAAAAAGATTGACGGATAATGCAAGAGAATATCTAGAAGAATCAAGGAGAATCTTTAGTAAGTTAAATTTGAAGGAACAACTGGCAGCTGTTATAGCTTTGCAAATCGAATATTATAATTTAATTGACGATGATAAAAAAGCTAATGAATATATCGAAGAATTAAAAGCAATAGCAGGTCAATCCCTTAATTATTTTATGGTTGATTATAAGAAAAAATGTATTTAAATTATATTTTTTCAAAATTTACTAAAAAAATCATAGTAAAGAGGTACATCAAAAATAAATACATTGTATCTGATATTAGATAAGCACTTGTAAAGATGCCTATTGATGCAAGAGATGTGAAAAACAAACGATAGTTTTTTCTGATATTGATTAAACCCAATAGAAATGTAAAAATAATTACAAAATATAGAAAACTGAAATAAGGTAATGGAATTGCGATTCCTAATGCGGTTTGCATTGACATATTGAAGACAAATTTAAAGAGCGTATTGGTAAGAGAATAATAAGTTAATGGAATCACTAATAATAAAGAGATTATTACTGATCCTGCTATTACGTATTTGTTAGATTTCTTCAAAAAAATGTAAGCTAAAATAATAAATCCTAAAGAGAAAAACACTAATGAAATTGGATAAAGAGCTATGGGTGGATATAAAAATATAAGCGAAGACATGTAATTTAAAACAAAGAATAAAGAGGACAAAAACATTGATATGCCGAAAACTAATTTTACTGCTAAAGTTGCAATGGAATTTTTATTCTTTTTATAATCTAGTAAGATTGCTAAAGAAGGTATTAAGGATGATATAGAAATTAAAGTTAATCCTAATGAACTTGTTATATAATTTATGTAAATGTTTTGGGAATACGATGCTACTATAAATGGTATTATCATAAAAATAAAATAAAGTGATGAAAAGATACTTATTATTCTATTTTTATTAAAAATAAAGTATATAGACCCAACAATACCTAATATTTCTATCAAATATCTAGATATGAACGCCAGCTTCGAAATTATTATATTTACTATGGAAGGTAAAGTAAATTGTCCCATAAAATATGGTTCTAATCTTACAAAAAATTGTATAGAAATAAGCTGAATAAAATAAGATAATATTATTAACAAAAAAATAAATATATCAATTTTGTTTATATATTTATTTTGAAAGCTCTTCATGAGTTAATTCCTCATATTTGTAGTAAAAGCCAAACATTATAGATAAATTTATTAGTATCATACCTAAGTAAATGCCATCGAATCTATAACCATATGGATCTGTTTTTGTAGGTGTTGAAGGAGCCATGGTTAGCCCTATAATGTTAATAGCCATTGATATTATTAATAGCAAAAATCCAAGATATAACAATATTTCCCTACTTGAGCTTTTCATCAACTTACACCTCTGCATGACTTCTTCTCATTATTTCCACTACAATAAAAGTGAAGCTGAGCAATGAAACTATTCCCCATGACACGTCTTTTGAAACTATTAAATTTATCGACAAAGAGCCTCCAACTATAGACAGTAATAAAGCTATAATTGCTACAACTGAATTTGGCTTAGATTTAGTTAGTTTTTTATTAGATTTCATTTTACTTGATCTTGTACCTAAATAAGCGCCTATAGCCTCAACTAAATACATCGGAATTAAAAATTCTAAGGTTTGAGTAAATTGTATTGTTAATCCTGGAGTTAGGTATGCCCAGATTGTAAAGAATACCAATGTAGATACTACCATCATTCCAAGAGTTGCTATAACTGGTCTATCGGAAACATGCCTTAAAGGACTTCTATCTATAAAAGGAACTATAAGTAATATTATAAACAGTAATCCTATTAAGTAAATTCCATCTACGATATTCTTACCGCCAAATATTGATTGTTTTATTATTTGATACATCCATAAGAAATACCAGTCTGGTTCTGGAGTGTAATGGGATGCTGCCTGAGGAGTATACATTGGGCCTAATGGTACTGGGAAAGCGCTCGCTATTATTATAATTATTGCTATGTAGAAAAGTGATATCGTAAGTAAATATTCAACTCCTTTTGGCCACCATGAAATTCCCTTTCTTTCATTTTTTATTTCTTCTACAACTCCTTTTTTTGGTGGTTCGCTCATTCCATGAGCTTCAAACATAAACAATTTCAATCCCAAAAATACAACTAGCAATATAGGAAGTAGTATAACATGTATATCAAAGAATCTTTGCAATTCTTCAGCGTCTGTACCGTTACCTACTAACAAGGTATGTAACCATGAAGTCATCCATGATGGTAAATAGCTTAGTAAACCTATTCCTACATCAGTTGCTGATTTTGAAAGAACAGTCCATGGAAGTAGATATCCTGTAAATCCAAAACCTAAAGTAATTAAACCTAATATAACTCCTACAATCCACATACCTTCCCTAGGTCTTTTATATGTTCCTTGCCAAAAGTTTCTGAACATATGAACAAATGCTAGGAAAATTATTGCATATGCATTATATAGATGGAAATTAAGCAATAAACTTCCAAATGGGGTGTTATTTACTATGTAGCTTGTTGATGAATATGCATCTGTTGGGGTCGGGATATAATTTAGTAATAATAGAAAACCTGTAATTCCTTGCATTACAAATCCTACAACCAATAATGCTCCTAGCCAATAATCTGGTCTAAAAGAGAATTCTGGTATTGGTCTTAATATATCATCTATATTTTTTATACCGAATCTTTCGAAAAATTTATCCCAAAAACCCTGCTTTCCTTTAGACATAAAATTCACCTAACTACTAACTGGTGTTCCTCCTGTTAGATCAGCGGTAACATCTGTTCCACATGGAGTACCATGATCATAAATTGTTGGAGGATTCATTCCCACGGCATATATATCTCCTGTTGTGCTATCAAGAACTAATTGTACCATAGGAACTGGACAAGGGGCAGGTCCTCCAACAACTTTCGCCTTTTCTAGATAATCATATAGGCTACCATGGCATGGACAATGGCCTCCAGGAACATTAGGCCCACCGTAAGGCTTTAATGAAGTTTCAAAATGGTATATACATCCCATATGTTCACATATAGCGCTAAATGCAACAATATCATTATTAGGGCCGATTCCCCCTTCAGCGGGTTGGCCAAGCTTAACTAAATAGTTTGGCTCATTTTCTAGTGGGTAGTTAAAAGTAATGGGTTGATTTACTTGCAGATCATTAATATTGGCAACTTTTATTTTGGGAAAGCTTGTTAGACCCGTTTTTTCGTAGCTTAATGCGTATTTAAATACTGGCTCGAGAGCTCCTCCAACGGCAACAACAGTTCCAGCTGCTAATAAAAATTTAAGGAAATTCCTTTTTCCAATATCAATTTTTTCATTACTCTTATCATTTTTGTTTTCCATGTATATCACCTATCTAAAATTTAAAACATTGTGTAAAGCTAATATACAGTTATAATATATATGTATTATTTTAGCTCACCCCTTTCTAAGAGCAAAATATAGAATTATTGCAGCAACAATCATTATGACTATTGCTGAAACTTCAGTATATATCATTGTCATGTTTACTGTACTCGTTATAGAGGTGGTAGTAGTTGTCGGTGAAGAATTGCTAATAACTAATGGAACAAAGGTTGATATAGATTTTATAAAAGCATTTTCCCCATAATAGCCTTGCCATACAGCAAAAGCGACATCATATGTTGAACCTGGAGTTAAGTTTACCTCATATTGACCTGCTCCAGGTATATAACCCATATGTCTTGCCATCTCAACAACCCAGGTATGAGATGTATTGTAGGCACCAGCAAGTACGTCAAAGGGATCTGTATGGTTTGTATCAACATCAGTATAGAATAAACCTGTTCCAAGACCTACTTCATATAGGTCAGAGGCATTTGTATATAGATTTAACGCAAAACCTGTTGGTGGTGCTTGATAATTTACTCCGGTAAATGATACGTTATGATTCCACCAATTATAATAAGTATATTCTGGAACTGGTTTCATACCTAATGCTGGACTTACTAGCTGTGTTCCATTCCATGTTGCCCCCATCATAAAATCCCATATATTTGCAGCACCTCCTGCTGCTAAAGCACCTCCATTTTTTGCCCCAACTACCATACAATCGTTGGGAGTGCCACTTTGACCTCCTAAATACCACATCATTGCAACTCTATCTTGGCTATAATATGTTGAGTTAACGTAATAGCTCTTTACTATAGTTTCTTCATCAACTCTTGGAGGAGCAACGACAAATGAGTGCGATGATTGATTATACCATAAAGGCGGATAGCCAAAAGGACCTCCACCAAGAGAGAAAACGCTAGAAAGATGATGGCTTGGCTTTGTGACATTCCATGTTAATAAAACAAATAGATATGTTCCATTCCATGCAGCTTTAACCATTATTTGAGATGTATGACCTCCTCCTGGGACGTTGGCAGACAACGGTATAACGGTCCAAGGAATTTGAGACCAAAAACTTTCACTTCCTGGGTCTTTTAGATTTGCCGATCCCGTAACCTTATATGCAATTATTTGTGGAACCGCGCTCATGGTCTGTGCCTTTGTAATGCTTGTTAGATTTATGTGTGATAGGCCTGTTACAACTAATGATATCGAAATTATTATGATGAGAACAATAAAATATTTTTTCGCATTATTTTTCCAGATCACGCGAAACTCACCTATACGCTGTAATAAATAATATTACCGTTGCTATTAAATATCTAACTAAAAATTCTAAGAAATTAAAACACGTAAAATTTATTCATTATGTATAATTAAAAAATATTACATTTAAGCTATCGCTTGTTTATATTTATTAAATGCAAAAGTTTATATGCTAATTTTTATTAGAAGTGACTTATGATAATAAATAATTTTTATATATTAAAATATTTAAATTAAAAGTTATATTAATTTAGATAGACTTAATAAGAAAATAAATTT
>DAXV01000002.1:47112-72966 GCA_002506595.1 Acidilobaceae archaeon UBA158 | reverse complement strand
AATAATAAAGTAAGCCATAATGCAGGGAAATTCAATAACACCATCAAACACCCCCTTCCTCAAGATCTTCAGAACTCAATGACTTAGACTGCCTCATATATGCAACCAATATTGAAACAACAACTATTACCTCTGCAGAAACAACACTTATAATTATAATTCCAAAATAGGTTGCCATCATCGCATCAAAAGAAATTAAAGATAAAACTAGAACCAATAAACCATTAAATATTACTTCAATCGACAATAATTGTCTAAATAGACTTTTAGATGATGTAACTCCATAACTCCCAATACCTATTATTATTGCTGCACTTATCATTACAACTAAACCCGTTAATTGATCTACAACAATCATTTCTTCTCCCCCCTTCTAGATATACTTATTGCTTCAACTAACGTTGCTGCTTGAGCAATTATTATTAATGCAACTACAGGCAAATAATGAGTTAAAAGGCCAGAAGCTGCTTGTGTTACAGTTATATATTGCGGATAGGTATATAAGTTATAGAATTTGCCTGCTAATATCACAATGCCTATTGTAACTGCTAATGTTGCTCCAACTGCAATTCCTAAGAAAGGTTCTTTGGATTCTTTACTCCCAACTCCTACCATTGAAATAGCTATTATTATAAACATAACTGCTGCACCTACGTAAACCAAAACCAAATATGCTGACACAATGCCAAATCCTAGCAAAGCAATTAATGCTGATATTATTGAAGCCAATACTGCTAACATAGAACTTGCATAAATTAAGTCCTTAATTTTAATTACAAAATATGCTGAAATAATTGATGCAACGCCTAATATTAAGGCAAATAATGGCAATAAATTTATTGGATTCATCAGCTAACACCCCCTTTATCAACTTGCTTTGATTGAGGATTTTCCTTTTGCTGTTGCGATTGTTGTGGTTGAACAACTTCTTTTTTCTCCTCTTCATATTTTACCTTGACTAATCCTTTCTTCTCATCAAATATATACTTTATTGGCAACCCTTCTTTTGCAGTAACATCTTCAGGTTCTTTTTGAAAGTCTTCTAAAGATAAAATCATGTCTTGCATATTCATATAAACTAAATCATGATATGGTACATGATATAATGCTTCAGTAGGACATACATCTACACAATACCCACAGAATATACACCTATTATAGTTTATTACTGGAAACTTTTTGACCATTTCCTTCTTTAGCCTTTTATCAAATACTTTAACAGATAGCATTTTCATAGCTCTAGCCGGGCAAATCCTTGCACATGATGAACAACTTATGCATTTTTCCTGTATTAATATTATATAACCCCTATATCCTTGTCTCAGTTTAATATATTCATGCGGATATAGCAATGTTATCCTATTTGGATCAAAGAAATATTTAAGACCTACAGCTAAAGCTCCTATATTTCCTGAAAACACCCTCCCTAACGGATTTTTCTTCGGATTTCTCTTTAAAGCAACTTTTGCTGGCATTTATATCACCTTAAATTATACCAAAATATGCTTCTGCCAGGCCTAAACCGAAGGCTACTAATGTTAAAGGTATCAAAATCTCCCATGCAATTCCCAAAGCTTGATCAACTCTATACCTTCCATAAACACTTCTTAAGAAGCTCATTATAGCCATAACTATCAAAGCCTTTATGGAAATTATAAGACTTGGAATAAAATATCCAGTAATAATTCCAGGAGTTGGTCTATAAGGTGCCCAACCTCCTAAAAACACTATTGTAATTAAAATGCTGAATACCCATCTTTTAATATATGCACCTCCCATATTTAGGCCATACAATAAACCAGTATATTCTGTATATGGTCCTGCAACCAACTCGCTTTCAGAATCTGGTATCTCAAATGGAAATCCGCTTGTACTCATCAACACTGCAATAAATACAACCAATAATGCTATTGGATTTAATAAACCAAACCATTTACCTGACATTTGCAAATTAACAATTTGCACCAAATTAAATGATTGAGTCATTGCTGCCACTGATAAGAAACCTAAAACTGCAATAAGTTCATATGCTGTAATTATAAATGACTCTCTAACGCCTCCAACAACAGCAAATTTATTATTGCTAGCCCATGACATAATTATTATAAATAATGGAGATAACGTACTTAAAGCAACAGCAATTAACAAACTGTAGTCAGGTGGTATTGGATAATAAGTCCTTATAGATGTTATTGGAACAGCTTCTAAAGGTAGCAAAGCTAAGATAATCATTATAATTGGTGATAATAAGTAAGGTAGAACATCTACTGTTTCAGGTATTATAATTTCTTGTAATGCGTATCTTGTTAAATCAGCAACCAGCTGTATAGCTCCTCCAATTTTAGGTGCTATTTCTCTTGGCCCATATCTCATCTGAACAAACGCTGCAGCCTTCCTTTCAAACCAAATTATAATTAAAGCAACTATAAGCGCTGCTATTAAACCAGGTATTATTAAAAATTGATATATTGGAGGATAAAATATTATATCATCAATTATTACCCTATATATAAGATACCAAACATTCATAAAAATCACCTATCCCATTCGGGTGGGAAATAGTCAAAACTACCATATATCGCAGGAAGATCCATTAATCTATGACCTGGCATCAAATACTTAAAAGCTATGACATTTCTAAATGATGGGGAAACAACTCTTACCCTATATGGTACATCTTCACCATCGCTTTCAACATAATATACCATTTCTCCTCTACCAGCCTCGACCCTTGCAAACGCTTTACCAGGAGGAACCTTTAATGATGCAAATAATGGCATCAACTTTACTCTATATTTACCTGCATAATCTATTTGTCCTGAAAATACATCTTTATATAATTTAGGTGCTGTCTTCCAAAACTTTTCATGCATGAAGTTTTCTCTTGGGTGTTTTTCTAGCCAATCTACAGCTTGTTCTATTATATTTAAGCTTTGTCTGATTTCTTCAACTCTAGCCCATGCTCTTGCTAATGAATCTCCTTCTTCAAAAACTGGTATCTCAAACTCTACATCTCCATAAGCTTCGTATGGTTCATTGAGTCTTACATCATATCTGACTCCGCTAGCTCTTAAGTTAGGCCCAACAATTCCTAACTCTGTTGCCAAATTCTTAGACATTATTCCTACGTTTTCAAGTCTACTTCTTATATTAGGATTATTCAGGAATATCTTGGCATATTCATTTAATCTATTCCTCATATATTTAGTTGCCTTTCTTGCATTTTCTGGAAAATCATCAGGTATGTCTCTTCTTACTCCTCCAAATACAGGATAAGAATGTGTTAATCTTGCTCCTGTCATTTGTTCTGCTAAATCAATAAAGACTTCTCTATCTCCAAATGCCCACATATATAAAGTTGAATGACCTAAAAATACTCCAAAAATCCCCATTCCATATAAATGGCTTGCAATTCTATTTATTTCACAAAGTAAAGTCCTTAAATATCTGGCCCTATCTGGTGGCTCCGTGCCTAATAATCTCTCAACAGCCTCAACGTAAGGCAACGTTATATTACATGCATCTAATATTGCCATTCTTTCAAATAACGGTATATTCTTTATCCAATCTCTTCCTTCAGCAAGCTTTTCCATTGTCCTATGAACAAATCCTATATCAGGATCTACTCTTACCATAACGTCTCCATCAACTTCAACTATTATTCTCATATGTCCAGATCCTGGATGTGCTGGCCCTATGTATACCTCATATGTGTTTTTTGATAATTCAGTCACTTCCATACCAGGTAAATGAGGAACAGATCCACTAGATATATTAGATGCCATAATTACCACCACTTTGTAGCATTATATGCTGCATAGTCAACCTCTATATTATCGCTCTCTTCTTTAACAACAAAGTCTTTTCTTAATGGTTTCAATGCAGCAACTACAGGCGTTAATAAAAGCAAACGCAAATCTGGATGATCATCAAATATTATGCCAAAGAACTCATAAACTTCCCTTTCTTGAAATTCTGCGCTAACCCAAATTTTAGATAAGCTGGGTAAATGAGGATCGTCTCTATTAATTATTGTAGATAAACCTATAATGTATTTTGACAATTCCTCGTTTAAATAACTTGAAATATGATATGTTATCTTAAACTGTTTCTTGGCTATATAGTCAACAGCCGTTACCGATTTTACATGATCAAAACCAAATTCCTTTAACTTCTTTGCTGAATCTACTAATTTATCTGTTGGCACCAATACATCAATATAACCCTTTGCTTGCTCTATACTGATTATATTATCCTTTAATACATTTTTAAGTGAATCTTGTATGGAGATCAACTTTTTCTCCCCTCCAACCACATAAATCCTCTTTAGGTATAATATTCTTCATATCTTCACGTTTTGATTCAGTTATCCATTTGGAAGCGATGGATTTATTCCTTAATAATTTTTGTAATTCAATAATGGCTCTTGAAACTGCCTCCGGTCTAGGAGGACAGCCAGGTATGTAAACATCTATTGGTATAACTTGCCAAGGCCTTACTATATTATAGCTATTATAGAATATACCTCCATCTAAAGAACATGCACCCATAGCTACTGCAAACTTTGGATAAGGCATCTGATCCCATGTAATTCTCACACTACATGCCATCTTTTTAGTAACAGTACCCTCTACTATAATTAAATTAGTCTGCCTAGGTGAAACCCAAGGTAGTGATCCATATCTTTCATTATCAAATCTCGGACCCCATGCAGCTCCAATTTCACAACCACAACAACTTGTCATTAAGTGGACAGGCCATAAACTAAAGGCATTAGCCCAATCAACCATTTTACCAATAGTTCCCTTCATGAGCATTTGCTTTGCTTCTTCAGCAACTGTATCCAAATCTGCTAAATAAACCTTACCTTTTTCCTCTCCATTCCCTTTTTCACTTTTGCTCATAATAAATCACCTTAATCTAAAATCCAATTTTTAATTTTCTTAGACTCATATGTAGCATATGCTAACAAAGGTGCAAATACTAAGACTAATATTAAGTATAATAAAATTGTGTGAGATATTAATGACCTAGGAACAACACTTATAAATGTTAGAAGAACTACAGCAGGCTCCAATGATAAAAACATTACTAGATAACCAAAATATTGAAATGGTACCTTTCCTTTACCTACTCCCTTTGGAGGATTTGATGATTCAAATGGTATTTTCTTATATGGCTCTGTTTTTTCTACTTCTGGGCTAGCTCTTAAAAGCCATTTTAATAGATAAATTACGGCAACTAGTAATAATAAAACTACTATAGGAACTATAATCATTGAATTAGCAGATATTACTAACGGATTATACGCAATAGACAAATTAAATCCACCCTTCACGTATCAAATAAGTATTAGGAGTTTTATTTATTCTTTTTGCCTTTGTTCTGTATAGTTATTTTAAATTTAACCTTTTTAATCATGTAATTAATGTTTAAAATTATTTATTTTTACTATAATTAATTTTAAGTATTGTAAAAAAGAATAAGATTTCAATTGTTAACCGGGGAGTTAACAATTGCAAATTAATTATAATGATAAAATTCTTTTGTTTACTATAAATTTTTGTTTTCTCAAATAAACCTAAAGACAGATTCTGTTGTAAAAATAAAAGGAAGACCTATTACACAAAATTTCGGGGAGAAAATTTGGTAGAAAGAGTTCCACCTGAGGCAGAGGCTAAATATAATAAATATTTACAACTAAGAGACTCATATAATGTTGTTGTTCAAGAAAGGATGAATGCTGAATCTTCATTAGGAGAAATTGAAAAGGTTTTGGAAAAATTGCAATCACTTGGGCCAGAGGCAGAATTATATAAAATGACTGGATTTGTATTAGTAAAGAGCAAAAAAGAAGATCTAGTAAAAGAATTAGAAACAAGGAAAGAAGATCTAGAATTGAAGATTAAGGCACTTAAAAATCAAGAATCAATGATAAAGGAACAAATAGATAAAATTACGATAGAACTAAGACAATTATTATCAGGAGTTGGCGGCTCAGTTACAAAAACTGGAATTGGAGGAGCAGGTAGCTAAAATAGGTAAATCATATTGATAAAAACAAATTCTAATGATTTTTTAAATAATTTAATTAATGAAATAAAAGAAGGAAGCATAGCAATTTCCTTTCACTCAAACGCTGATTTAGATGCAATAGCTTCATCAATAATTGCATATGAAATATGCAAAAGATATAATGAAAAATGTTGCATTGATCTTAAACAAGGTCTCTCTAGAGAATCAACTATTGCTTTAAGAGAACTAAATATAGAAATAAGAGAATGCAATTCAAATTATGATAAACTCATTTTATTAGATAGCGCTGGAATTGAGCAAGTAATAAACTTAATTTCAAATAAAAAAATTTCATTAATATTAATAGACCATCATCATGAAGGAAAAGTCTTTGAATTATCAAAGCTTTATTATATAGATGATGAGGCATCTTCTACAACTGAAATAGTTTCTTCTTTTGCGAATAAATTAAATATAAATCTTAAAGAAAATGTATCAACATTAGCTATATTAGGAATTCTATTTGATAGTAATAGATTGGATAGAGCAAATAAAAAAACATTTGAATCTTTACTCTATTTAATAAAAAATGATAATTATAAAAAGGCTATTTCAATTTATTATAATATTATTAGAGAAATTGAAGAGGATTTTTCAGTTAAAATGGCTAAACTAAAAGGCTTATCAAGAGCACTAATAGGAAAAATTTGCAGAAATTTAATAATTGCATTAACAGAAGTAGGTTCTTATGAATCAATAATATCAAGAACACTAATACAAAATGGCGCTGATGTAGCATTTACCATTAAATATAAAGAAGGCGAAGATATTAGAATCTCTATAAAGGCGTCGTATAAAGCAATAGCGAAAGGGATCGATACCTCAAATATAGCAACAATTATTGCAGAAAAATATAATGGAGAAGGAGGAGGGCATATAGGAGCATCTATAGTTACTCTTAAAAATGGAAATATACTAGAAAAAGAAAAATTTTTCAGTTATTTAGTTAATTTAATAAATAGTATGTGCAAAGAAAGTGAATAAAGTTATGGAAACAAAAAAATATAGGGTTTATGCTGACTCAAGAGAGGAAGCATCTGGAGTTCCAAAAATATTAGAATCACTGGGATTAATGGTTATTAGAAGACAATTAGAAGAAGGAGATTATTTAATACCAGACGATATAATTATAGAAAGAAAAAGTTCTAATGATTTTATAAAATCATTATTTGATGGAAGATTATTTGAACAGGCTAAAAAAATGATATCAAAATATAATAATATTATATATATTGTAGAAGGCGATTTTAGAAAATCACTTCTTTTTTATAAAAATAGAGAAAAGCAAATTCAATCTGCATTAATTTCATTAATATTAGAATTTAATGTTAAAGTTCTATGGAGTTTAGATCAACTCTCGACCGCAGAATATATAGAATCGATAGCAAGAAAATCTAATTTTTCTAAAGAAATTAATGATTCTCCAATACATAAGAAGCCTAAAATTGACGATAATAGGCAATGGCAACTATACATCTTACAATCCTTTCCAGGAATAGGAGAAAAGAGTGCAGAAAAAATATTGGAGCATTTTGGCTCTCTAGAGAAGTTTTTTAATTCAAGCTTATCAGAGCTTGCAAACATAATAGGTGAAAAAAAGGCATCAAAAATTAAAGAATTGATGAAAATACCGTATAAAAAAGATATTAAAGGAAGCAGTACTTTAGAAAATTATTACGATAAGGGTTGATAATTTGCAAATAAATGAGTTTACGTCTAAATGGTTCGTATTTAAAGCATATGGCCATGAAAATGTAAAAGCAACTCATAAAACAACCATAGAGATTACTAAAGATGATTATTTAACGACCAAAGGGGATTGTATAATAGGGATAAAATCCAATATATCAGTAAATAATTTTCCTAATTGGCTTAAAGAAAACATAAAGAAGGGTAATATGGTATTAGTAATTTTTTGTTCAAAGAAATATTGTGACAGCTTAATAGGATATGGAGATAGCAATCTTATTCTTAATAGTGAAACAAAAATAATATTTAGAAAAAGTAGTTATATAGAACCTGCAACGGCTCTAATAAGAAGTAATAAAGCAGCTGCAGATCTTGATAGGAAATTAATTGATGATCTTAAAAAAGGTGAAGAACTTACAATTATGATAACAACTATATTAAAAAACTGGTGATGATATGAACAAAAAATATCAAGAAACAAGAATAACAAATGCTTCTTTGATATTGTCAATTATAAATAAAATGATATTGAAGATAGAAGATACTTATGATGATAATTATGATTTATTTGATGCAAAAGTAGAATATAAAATAAATGATATGAATTATCTTTTAAAAAAGCTAAAAGATAATATAATAGAGTTTAAAATTAATACTCCATGGGATTTTGAAGATTATATAGAAGAAATAAATAACAAAAAAATAATTATTAAAAATGATAAAAATCTAAAGAATTACATAAGCATCAAAGATTTGTACGATTTTATTCCATATATACCATTTCGTACAGACTTAAGCATAATAAATTATTTTACTCAGAAAACAACATCAACAAATATAGAATATATTTTCCTATATGATTACAATGGATCTCTTTCAATTTTAGAAGGGGAATTACTAAGAGTAAAAATACCGTTTGTTAAGGTAATTTATAATATGCATTCTCACCCAAATGGTCATTGTGGATTTTCTATACCAGATATTAATAGTGGACTTGATTTGCTTTCTGAAGGAGGTTTCGCCTCTGCTGTTGCTACAGATAGCTGTGCTTTAGTAATGTATCGACAAGGTCTTGTTACAGAAGATGATTATATAAATATAAAAACAGGAAAATATGAAAACTTAAATTCAATAAAATTTATTAAAATAGTTTATTAATTATCAAGGACCTAAAAGATCCTCAAGTTTCGGAGGCCTTGGAGGTAATCCTTTCCTATCTCTTATTTTCTTGATTAAATCATCTAATAGTGAATCTGGAACTGGTGCCCATCTACTAAATTCTGTTCCCCAAAATGCCTTACCAGCTGTTGAACCTCTTAATTCTTGAGATATATCAAAGCTTTCTGCAACAGGTATTTCAGCTGTAACCACTGCCTGCATTCCTGATTGCTTAACGTCTAATATTTTTCCTCTTTTCTTTGTTACTATTGCTGTTACTGGGCTTAGATAATCCATGGGGACTTTGATTTCTAATTTCTGTATCGGTTCAAGTAATGTTGGTTTTGAAGTTAACATAGCAGCCCATATAGCATTTCTAACAGCAGGATATATTTGGCCTGGACCTCTGTGTACAGGGTCTTCATGTATTTCTGCATCATGAAGTACAACTTTAAGGCCTCTTACAGGTTCTGCCGCCAATGGTCCTTCTTTTACTGCTATCCTAAATCCACCTAATATTGTATCCTTTACTTCTTTTAGATATTGAACTCCGGAAGTTGCATCAATAAATATATTGATATTTTCATCAATTGACCATATTTTTCTCGCTTCATCATAATCCCAATTTGCTTTATCTCTCAATATTTTTGCCCTATCCTTAGGATCTTGGTCTTCATTAACGAGACCTTTATGAATCAAATCAATTGTCTCATCATTTAAAGGCTCTACACTTATGTAGAATCTGTTGTGCTTATTGGGGCTCTTACCTTCAAATATTTTACTGTTTTGCTTAACTGATTCTCTATAAACAACTATTGGCGGTGTGGCCTTAACCTCTACTCCATATAATTCCTTTAGCATCCACATGGCTATTTCTAAGTGAAGCTGTCCCATACCTGATATTAGATATTCTCCTGTTTCTTCATTTATTTTTACAACTAAATTCGGGTCTTCTAATGTTAATTTTTTAAGAGCATCTATCATTTTTGGCAAATCTTGTAATTTTGCTGGTTCTATTGCAGATGTAACTACAGGCTCACTAATATAATGTAATTGCTCAAAAGGTGCTGCCTGTGATTTATATGACACTTCAACTAGTGTTTCTCCCGACTTTAAACCTTCTATACCCATTAATGCACCTATATTACCTGCAGGAATCTTAGCTGTTAATTCCCTAAATGGACCCATATATAAACTTACCTGTAATATTCTTCCAGTACGATCACCTGAAACAATGTAGACTTCCTTACCTGGCTCTAATGTTCCAGAAAATACTCTTCCAGTCGCTACTATTCCAGCCTTTTCTACTTTAATAGCATTTGCATAAAATACTAAAGGCCCATTAGGATCTGCTTCCATCATAGCCTTTCCTAAATCTGAGTCAAGATTTCCTTTCCATATCTTTGGTATTCTGTACTTTTGTGCTTCTTTAGGATTTGGTATAAACTTTACTACCATATTTAATAGCGCATCCCATATTGGTGCTTTTTTAAATAGTTCCACAACTTTATCTTTGTTATTGGAAGAATAAGCATCTATTATATTTTGGAAAGTTATCCCTTTCTTTGTTGCATCAGGTACAGTTAATGCCCACTTATCTTTTGCACTACCGAATGCAACATTACCTTCAGCTGGATTTATTTTCCATTTATTCTTAAATTCTGGTTCTGCATACATATCAATTAAATTATTAATATCTTTAATTATTTCTACAAATCTTTCTTGTATTTGTTGAGGTCCGAACTTTAATTCCTTTATTAATCTGTCAACTTTATTAATAAATAGAACTGGTTTAACTCTTTCTTCAAGTGCCTGTCTTAAAACTGTTTCTGTTTGTGTCATAACACCTTCTGCAGAATCTACAACTACTATACCTCCATCCAATACTCTAAGACTTCTTGTTACCATACCTGTAAAATCTACATGCCCTGGAGTGTCAATTAAATTAATAACGTAAGGCTTACCATTGTATTCATGATACAAACTTGCATTAGCAGCTTTAACTGTCATTTCTCTTTCTTTTTCTACATTAAGGTAGTCTAAAAGTAATGCATCTCCAGCAACTCTTTCTGAAATAATTCCAGCACCAGCTAATAATGTATCGCTAGTTGTTGTCTTACCATGATCTACATGGGCTATAACTCCTATATTTCTTACTTGCTCTATATTAGCCATTATTTTTTCAATTTCTGATATTACTTTTACTCTAGCGCCCAATTTTTTCCACCCACTTCTTTTGATAAAGAATAGATCAAGGGTTAAAAAATAATATTATTTTTTGTTTGATTAAGAAAAATTTTTTTCAAACTAACTGTCTAAAAGACTCTTAATTGACCTATTCATGTTATTTTAAAAGAAATAAGTCTTTTTTAGTTTGTTTTATCATTACTTAATTTAAATCCATAATAACCAATTAATGGAACAAATATTACGCTAATATCATAATGAATTTCAATTTTACCAAATTCGTCTTTTTTAATTATAGCTAATCTTTGTTCATCTAGTGTTCCTATGGGCAATACCGCAATACCATTATTTTTCAGCTGTGTATTAATAAAATTTGGTATTGAAGGAGTTGCAGCTGTTATTATTATTCTGTCGTAAGGTTTATCTTCTTCATATCCCAGAGATCCATCTCCAACGATAAGCTTTACATTCTTGTATAAACTTAGTTTTTCAAGATTTTTATATGCCATTTCTGATAGTTCTCTTATCCTTTCTATGGAAATTATTAGACCTCTTTCTTTAACTAAGTATGATAATATTGCTGTTTGATATCCAGATCCTGTTCCAATTTCTAAAATTTTATTTCCTTCATCAACTTCTAATAACTCCGTCATATACGCTACAATACTAGGAGCACTAATTGTTTGTCCAAAGCCTATAGGTAATGGCTTGTCTTCATATGCCTCATCTAAATGTTGAGGTAAAACAAAAAGAGACCTATCAACATTAAGAAATGCATCCTCTACCTTCTTTGTCTTGATAAACCCTGATTTCTTCAAGTAATTTATTAATGACATATTTTTGCTAACAGTATTCATCTTTCCACCTTAAACTTAATGGCTATAAACAGTTCTACTCATATTTATTAGATATTTACACAAATAATATTTTTTCATTAATATAAAATATTTTCCTTAAAACATTAAAAATTTAATCAAAACCTTTATTTTATATTTCTATGTTTTCTTATAATACCTTAGTTAAATTTCTAAAAGTTAATATTATTAATAATTAGTTAAAACCGTTTTAAAGTAAGACCAACGCTTTCTAACATCTTATTAACCATAAAATAAGGAATTCTTGATAACATTGATTTTTGATTCGATTCTGGTAACTCTACTATTGCATTAGAAGCCTCATTAACTATATTATTCAATACATTCATGCCGTTTTTTATTACTTCATCTCCCCTCTCATTAATAGAATATTTATGCATTATGTATTTTTCAAATAAGACTTCTCCTGGATCAAGTTTTTCCTTTTTTCCTATTAAATATGAATAGTAATCTCCAATGTCATCAGCTAGTTGATAAGCTATACCTAATTTATCTCCATAAAATTCTGCATTATCGATCAAATTATTATTTTTTGCTGCTATTACACCCAATGCAGCAGATAAGCTAAACAATGACGCAGTTTTTAATTTAACAACATTCAAATATTCAGAAGGATCCAATCTCAATGATGCATATGCATCTAAGATTTCTCCTCTTACCATAGCCTCCCATGATTTTATACTATACCTTATCGCATCAAACCCATATTTCTCTATAACTCTTTGTGCAACTGGAACCAAAAGTAAAGCTGTTAAGGCTGTTTTTCCTATACCATATATAATCCAGCTTGACAATCTACCTCTTCTATTTGTATCTTTATCAACTATATCATCTATTGCAAGACTTGCTGCATGAACCATTTCTATTGCAACTGCTGCATCAGAAGCATATTCTAAGTTGGAACCTAATGATTCGGCAAAAAGTATTGTCAAAAAGCCTCTAAACATCTTACCTCCAGATGTTAGATATTTAGGAATACCTTCTATTCCTAAGTTTTCCATTGATTTTGCTGCATCGTCTAGCTTTGGTTCTAAATATTCTCTTACTTTTTCCCATTTTTCTAAAATTGAAGTATCGATATCCTCATAGGATTGCTCTTTATCCAAATTCAGCACACCACTTTTTCCATTTTTGCTTATCTTGCTTAAAGTTTATTAATATGTATCCTATCTCCCATTAGTTTAGAGATAAAATAGCTACAATTTAAATATTCTATTTATTGGAAAATTTTTCTTAATATTATTCAATAATTGTTTTTAAAAACAAAAATTAATTAAAATTAAGTTACATCCTTTTTTGGATTTCTTGCAAAAAGAATTCCTACTATAATAGGCATTTTCTTAAAAGACACTTCTTTAAAATATTTCTTAGCAGATTTCAAAATTTCTTCTGAATTATACATATAATATATTGTTTTATGTAAGTCTGGATATAATAAAGCGTCTCTACCACATCCCATAAAAATTCCATCTATAACAGCTAAGATATTAAATTGGAAAAAAGAAATTATCTTTTCTATGAGAGTTTCAGGTTTATAGAGATCTAATATTATTAGTTTTCCATTTTCTTTTAACACCCTAGAAAATTCACGTAATGCTAACTCATAATTCTTAACATCTCTAAAAGAAAACATAGCAATTACAGCATCTACTGAAGAACTTTTTAATGGAATATTTTCTGCCATTCCATTTATCACATTAATATTCTTTATATTATCTCTTGTTATTTTATTCATTACAAATGAAGGATCCATTGCTATTAAATAATTTGGATTTAAAACATTTTTAATATATTTCGTAGATGTACCTGGGCCGTTCCCAACATCTATTATTGTATTTGATCCCTTGGCTAATGCTGAAGCAATTATTCTTAATTTTTTTAAAATAAAAAAACTCATTAATATATTTACTTTTTCATAACATCCTTTTTGAGAATATGTTTCTATCTCAGTCACTATATTTTTCCAAAACTTTTCTTCTAATCCATGAGTTTCGCTGGATCTATTATCACTTTTTGACATCTTCAGCTCCAATTTTCAATATAAAAAAGCCTATTATATATTTTTATAAAAAACTTAAAAAAATTAATTATCCTTAGGATCTGAAACCTTGACCGGAGCTATTGAATGAGCAGTCCTTTCTAAATCAAGTCCCAGCAAATTCTTATTTCCTGTTTCAAATCCTTTGAAATACCATATTAATGTGCCGCCTACTCCTACTAACGCTATTATAAGCATTGATAGCGCTCCTATTGTAAATGGTAAGGGTATTAATATTAGTAAACCAGCAATGACTCCCGCTAATACCCATACTATGAATCTTACTAATGAAACAAACATTCCTCTTCTACTTGTTGGGAACAACTCTGGCTCTAATAAAGCTCTTGTTGCCCAAGTAATTTCTACTGGGACCATTAATAATGTAAACATAGATAATATCGCTATTGAAGAGTGAGTTATACTAGCAACTACCCACAATAATGCCCAAAATACTGCAAGCATTGAATAGGATATTATAGAAAATACCTTTCTACTGACTTTTGATGTAATAAATAATCCTGTTATAATTCCTACTATAGTCATAGTAAAACCTCCAATTAGTGGAACATAAGCTGCAATGTTACTGAAATATGCGAATGATGCACCATAAGTAATATAAATAAATGCAACATCTTGAACTATTCCTATAAGTATTAAGGTCAAAAACCTTAAGCCTAAACCTGCATTGGGATTTACAACCTCAGCATTTTTATCTATTTTTTTCCATGCTTCTTCTACATTATTTTGAGTTTTAATAGCTCTCCAAGGTAATGTTTCAGTAGCCTTTAACCAAGCTAAAATTAATCCTACTGTAGGTGCAATATACATGAGAATTAAAGCTAATTCATATTGATATGAAGCAGCTAAAGCGCTATTTATGCCAAATATAAGCAATGGCACATAAGCTAATGCAACACCTAAATTACCAAAATTTGGGCCAATAACTAATAATTTACTTCTATGTTGTGAGCTTACGCTTTCGGATATCATTGCCAATACTGGACTCTCTAATCCAATGGCTGCCATTCCTACAATTGCAATGGATATCAATAGAATTAAAGTTTTTGCAACGCCTGCAACTACGTTAAACCATATTGGTAAGTAAAGTAACATACCTATTAATACTAAGAGTGATGACAAAATGAATGCTAGCTTTCTACCTAAAGTATCTGCAATGTATCCCGAAATGAGAGCCCCTATGCCTCCAAATACATATGGCAAAGTAAATAATAACCAAGCCAAATTAGAAGGAATTACTTGAGTCAAAGCTGATAATGGCCCATAGCTTTCTGCCAATCCAAATACTACCATACCTAACGATAATGCTACAAAGGCTGCCCATGGAAATCCATTATATGATGTTTTTTCCAAGTAATTCACCAAATAAACCAATAGATCCAGTCCTTATAAACTGTTATAAAATACTTACATGAAATTTTACTTAATCAAATAAAAAGAATTTTATTTAATAAATAAAACTTTAACAAAACGATGAGAAATTATTTCAGGCTATTAATTTTTTATTTTAGTTATAAATATTATAGACGAGATCAATATTAGAGTAGACGATGCTACGGAGACAACTCCTAATCCATATGAAAGATTTGTAGAACCTATTAAAGATGTAATTTCTGGTGCAAAACCACCAATAAGTCTTCCAAACATAAAAACAAAATTTGAAGCAGTCGCCCTTAATTCTATGGGGTAATTTTCACTGACCCATATTCCATCATATGAAAATAATGCCGATGATATATAAAGCAACGCCAAAAATGTTATTATTAATGCCGATGATAATCCAAAAAATATGAGTAATATTGATGATAATAATCCTATTGATGATAATATCAATGTGTTCCTGCTTCTTCCTATTCTATCTGATAAAAAGCCTGAAAACCAGTATGACATGAAGCCAATTATTGAAAGAATGCCAATATAATTATTCATATTTATTTTTTCAACTAGCGTTGGAGCAATACTAAGTAATGGGACACTTAATAAAAACGCCCCGATAACGATCAACGAGAGTAAGATCGTTTTATTTCTATATTCAATGCTAAAGAGACTCCTCATACTTAAGGATTTTATTTGAGTTCCTCTTAAGGTTTCCTTTATAATAATAGAAGATAATAAACCTAATACAAGACTTATAATGCCTATGACCAAAAACAAAGTTCTCCAATACGCTATAAATTTATATGTTAAAACGTCTAAACCAAAACCTACATAATAAAGTCCTTGTACAAGACCTCCAAATGATCCAGTATAGGATCCAAGAGTTTCTACGATTAACGCATATGCAATTCCATTTTCTGCATTAACTCCAAATCCTATAAAGAACCAACATATCAGGAATTCTATTAAAGATTTTGAAAAAGATGCCAAAATTAAAGATATAGAAAAGATTAATATAGATATTATGGTAGTTGATTTTCTGCCAATTTTATCTGCATATCTGCCTAATATCATTCCCCCTACTGCTCCTCCAATAAAGTCTATTGGAAATGTTAGACTAATTATGTAAAGAGGAACTTTAAAAAAATCTGTTAATTGTAATAGCACCATAGAAATTGAAAACACTGCATATGCAGATAATGTAAAAGGAACTAACACACCTATAATATTATTTATTTTATTCAAACTATTCACCAGCTAATCAATTAAACCTAAAATAATTAAAAATTAACTAGAAGAATCCCATATTATACGCGACAGGACTAAGTTTCTATTATTACTGTTAATGGATTTGTTGTTTATTAACTTAATTCATATTACTTTTGATATGTTCATAAGGAATTCAACCAGCCTTTTATCAATCAGTATATTATGAATTGAATCTTTGAATTTTACCACTACATATTATGAGAGAATCGTCTTTATTTCTACTTCTTAGGTAATCGTAAATATATGACTCAATATAGGATACTTAAATAAACCCTAACGCAACTCCTCATATTCCTTATACTTTTCATTAAATTCAATATTAAATGATATTAAAAATTATCCACATTAAAATGTGTTCCTCATTTTATCAAATATAAATTAAAAATATATATTTTTTCAATAATTTTTTAAAATTATTTTAAAAAACAATAAAAATTCATAAATAAAATATAAGCTAAAATCAATTTTATTAATTATTGCGATGAAGAGTGTGGTGGACACAGAAACTAAAAAGTTAATGATGGCAAGGAGCCCTCTGAGCATTTTTATTTAGTATTGTCTTGCATATCTCATAACAGTTTGAGCTTTCTCTCCGCAAACTGGACATTTTTTGCCAAATACCTTTTGAGATGGCCAAGGTGTACCTAAGCTTTTTGCATTTAAAGAATCCATAACCTTGTTTGCGCAAGACTCTTTTCCACACCAAGGTATTTCTACTATGCCTTTTTTATCCAAATATTGCTTTGCCTCATTTAAGTTATCAGTTTCATATACTTTTTGCTTTAAATCCTTCCACGCTCTTTCGTATAAATCATTTTGAATATTATCCATTATATGATTAACTTGATTAACTATTTCTTTTTCTTCTACTATTATCCTAGATAAAGTATCTCTTCTGACAACTGTTAGATTATGTGTTCTTAATTCTCTTGATCCTATCTCAATTCTTATTGGTACTCCTTTCGCTTCCCAATAATAGTATTTTTCTCCTGGTGTTATATCACTCCTATCATCAATTTTAGCTCTTATTTTTGATTCCAACAATTCATTTAAAATTTTCTTAGCATAATCAATTATAGATTTTGTTTCTGCTTCGCTGTTTGATGGTATAGGAACTATAACTACTTGTGTAGGTGCTACATTTGGAGGTAAAACTAACCCATTATCATCTCCGTGTACACTAATAATGGTTGCAATAACCCTATCACTGATTCCATAACTTGTCTGCCATGGATGATCAAAAGATTCATCTCTTAGCTGTATTTTATAATTAAATGCTTTCGAAAAACTTTGCCCCAAATGGTGTACTGTTCCAATTTGTAATGTTCTTCCATCTGGCATTATTGTATCGAAAGCTATAGTATATAATGCGCCAGCAAACTTATCCCAATCAGGCCTTTTACTAATAATATAAGGTATTCCTAAAGTATCAAAGAATTTTTTATAAATTTCTATAGCTTCCTTTATTTGTTGTTCTGCACTTTCAAAGCTATCATGAATTGTATGTGCTTCCTTAAATGTAGTTACTTCTCTTAATCTTATTAATGGTCTTGTAGCTTTGGTTTCATATCTAAACATACTTACAATTTGATATAATTTCTTGGGTAATTGTTTATAGCTTTGATACCAAAGTGATTCGTAATATGTTATAATAGTTTCACTTGTTGGTCTTAAGGCTAGTTTTTGATCTAATTCCTCTAATCCACCATGAGTTACCCAAAAAACTTCATCTTCAAAACCTCTAATATGCTCCCCTTCCTTTTCTAACATCCATTTAGGTATCAACAATGGAAATAAAATCTCTTCATGGCCAGTGGAATCCAGAAGATCCCTTATTAAATCAATTGTTCTTTTTCTTATCTGAAATCCATAAGGCAACCAAATTCCCATTCCTTTTATTGGGTACCTTCCATAATCATAGACTTCTGCTCTCTCCAAAATCCAGTCATACCATTGTGAGAAATCTCTTTCCTTTTTCTCTTTCTTTGGCTCAACCACTTTTAGACACCTAATTATTTCAATCGCATTAAAATAAGAAAAGTAGTAAAATTTAAGTATTATATAAAAAATAAGTTTACGGTAATACGAACAATATTATTATCGCAATCAGTAATCCATATATAGCTATTCCTTCTCCTAATACAACGAATATAAATGATGTACCGAATAGCTCTCTATTCTCTGCTACTGCGCTTATAGCTGCTGCACCAGCTACACCTACGCTATAACCTCCTCCTATACCAGCTAAACCTATTGCTAAACCAGCACCAATTGCTTTTCCTAGTTCTGAGTATGGCGATGTTGCCGCACTAGAAGATGTTGTTGCTGCATGAGTTATTGCAATTCCAGTTAAAAAAGCGGCTATTAGTGAAATTAACGCAACACCTATCATAATATACCTATATTTAGGTCTTTTTAAAGATTCCCTAATAACCAAATTAAGACCTTCTATGAACTTCTTATTCATATAAATTCACCATTACTTTACACATACAACTTGGTTTTTAAGCTTTTAGATTATTACGAAAGTGATTTTATTATTTTACTACTGCTAATAGTAATTATATCAATAAAATTAGAAGACATAATTTTCAATCATAATTACTAAACTAGCAATTCATAATTTTATCATTTTTGCAAATTTATAAAAGGTTTATTTTGCAGTATTACTGCTGGTGAAAGAATGCAGATACCACTTGACAAAATATGCGTCAAAAGTGGAATACTATGCCCAAACTGCCAGGCAAAAATTGATAAAGGATTATATGAAAAATGGGAAATAGATATAATGAAGGCATTAGTAGAGCTTGAGGATAAGATCAAAGGATTAAAGGATGTAAATTATAAAAAATCAATTATATTTGATAAAAAATTATATATAATATTAGAAAATTTAGGCTCTCATAGGCATGAATTAGAAAAATATCTAAAGGAAAAACTGAACAATTTCGGTTTTGATAGAATCGTTCTAATAGATTATGTAAGCAGTCCAAAAGAACTTATTTATAAATTGCTCAAAAACGTTGAAATAAAATCAACCAACATATATTATAGTCCAGATGGAAGTATATATTACGTAGTTAAAATTCCGTCATACGAAAAACATAAAGTTGATGAAATTGGAGATTCAACAAAAAGGATTTTTAAAATTTTGACCAAAAATGATATATATTATGAGTTCATAGATTCTCCAAAAACTAAAATATTAAATGATGAAGAAAAAATAGAACAACACATAGATGTCAACCAATTAGATAAACTTTTAAAGCAAATTTAATTTTTATTTTATTTCTAATTAATTTATAAACAATTTATATAATAAAAAGGTTTTAATTTAACTAGAATTTAAAGAGTACAAGATTTTTAAAACCAATTATCCAGCCTTGCTTGTTTGGATTTTACAGACTCCTTAAATGATTTCTTCAATCTTTCTAATGCTTTTTTAACCCTATCTTCATTAAAATCGTGTTCCTTAACAAGCATATCTAATATCTTCTCTTCATTAGGATCTTTCCATTCTATTTTATAATTAGTATTGGAAGGTGGATTTAAGAAATATTCGTATATCTTCATAACATCAACGTCTTCATTTTCAATTTTCAAGGAGTTTAAAGCCTTTATGGGATCCTTATGCTCCTTTACATATTTTAATGCTGTTTTAGGACCATAACCTTTAACTCCGTCTGGATTAAAATCTGTGCCTAAAAGAATACCTATTACAATCAATTGTTCTCTACTTATTTCAAGGGTTTTTAACATATCATTTAAGTTAATTAATTCAGGTTTTATTTCTATATATTCTTCCTTATTTGGCAATTTTCTTTTTCCTGTTATTGCTAAATTTCTTAATAATTTTGGAGAACCGAAAAGAAGACTATCATAATCTTGGCTTCCTGCCGCATAAACATCTCCTTTTTTAGCCATATAAGCTGCTTGAGCTTCTCCATCGGCTGGAGCTTGAACCCATGGTATTCCCATATATGTTAATAATTGTTTAGCATCCTCTACCATTTTATTAGAAAGAGAAGTTGATGCTTGTGCATATTTTTTTGCTTCTTCAATTTTTCCCTCTTGTTTAGCCTTTTGATATTTTTCTGCATATTGTTGTCTTCTATTAATTCTATCTTCAATTTCTTTTTTCTTCATTTCTGGTGGTTTTCCATCAAAAACATATATTGGTTTTACACCCTCTTCTATTAAATTAATTGTTCTGTAAAATAAACCGCTTATATGACTTGTTATATTACCTTTAGAATCAATTAATGGAGTTCCGTCTGGTTGCCTTATCGCGGCAAGAAATTGATATAACATATTATAACCATCTAAAGCTACAGTATATCCTTTTAATGCTTTTAAATCAATTTCTTGTTTCGCTTTATCAGGTATGAGATCTTTTAAATTAACACCCAAAATTTTCACCAATTAATAAAAATATTATTTAAAGCGTTTTAATTTTTCGTTTAACTCTCATTATCAACTTGAGGAAATTCAGCTTGCTTTTCGGTTTTATTTAACTTAATTAATCTTTCCTCCTTTGTGCTAGAGCTAACAACAATTAAACCCATAATTTCCATTTTTATTAATAATTTTACTAAATCAGCGGGAGATATATCATAACCTTGTCTAGATAGGCTTGATATAATTTCTTTTTCTGAAATAGGTACTTCTCCGTTTTTTGTTAGCTTTTTAATTTCATCATAAACTAAATTTAGATATGGAGATTCAACCCATACGCTCATTTTATTCACCTCAATAAGTTATTGATGTTGATGTAGACCTTCCTACATTCATTTGCCTAGCACTCTCTAACCATTTCATATAATAATCTACCATATATTGAGTAACACTTGGCTTTACCTTTGATAAAGCATCATCAAAGTGTTTTTTCTTAACGATTCCGTTTTGTAAATCTTCTCTTAATGCTTGCATTGCAGCTTCTCTAACTAAAGCTGCTAGATCTGCTCCTGTATAACCATTAGTCCTCTTGGCTATATCAATTAAGTCAACGTCTTCAGCCAATGGAACATTCCTTGTGTGTATTTGTAAAATTTCAATTCTACCCTTTTCATCTGGAGGCGGTACATAAATAAGTTTCTCCAATCTGCCAGGTCTAATTAATGCTGGATCTACCATTTCTGGCCTATTCGTTGCAGCTATAACTACTACGTTTTGTAAATCGGTTATACCATCTATTTCTGTTAATAATTGACTAACTATCCTTTCACCAACTCTTGTTCCCTCATCCATCCCTCTTAGCGCTGCGATTGCATCTATTTCATCGAAAAATACTACAACAGGAGCATATTGTCTTGCTTTCTTAAATATTTCTCTTATTGCCCTTTCGCTTTCTCCTACCCATTTGCTTAAGACTTCGGGTCCTCTTATTGTTATAAAGTTTGCACCACTTTCTGTTGCAACTGCTTTTGCTAATAATGTCTTACCTGTTCCTGGGGGGCCAAACAAAAGAACTCCTTTAGGAGGTTGAACTCCTATTCTCTTAAATGAGTTAGGATACTTTAATGGCCATTCAACTACTTCTCTCAATTCCTGTTTAAGATTTTCTAATCCTCCAATATCTTCCCAATGTACTTCTGGTATTTCTACTTGAATCTCTCTTAATCCACTTGGAGTTATTTCTTTAAATGCTGCTATAAAGTCATCCATAGTAACTACCATCTTTTCTAAAACTTCTACTGGTATCTTTTCTTGCTCTATATCAATTTCTGGTAAATATCTCCTTAATGCATGCATTGCAGCCTCTTTTACTAAAGCCGCTAGATCTGCTCCTGTATATCCCTTTGTAATCTCTGCTAGTCTTTCCGTATCAACATCCTCATCTAATGGCATATGTCTTGTATGAATTTGTAGAATTTCTAATCTACCTTGCTTATCAGGTAATGGAACTTCAATTTCTCTATCAAATCTACCAGGTCTTCTTAATGCAGGATCCACTGCGTTAATTCTATTAGTCGCTCCAATAACAATTACTTGACCTCTGTTTTCAAGACCATCCATTAATGCTAATAATTGAGCAACAACTCTTCTCTCTACTTCCCCAACAACTTCATCTCTTTTTGGTGCTATGGCGTCTATTTCATCTATGAATATTATTGCAGGTGCATTTTTCTTAGCTTCTTCAAAAATTTCTCTTAATCTTTGCTCGCTTTCTCCATAAAACTTGCTCATAATTTCTGGCCCATTAATTGCAACAAAATATGCATCGCTTTCTGTTGCAACTGCTTTTGCTAATAATGTCTTACCTGTTCCTGGGGGGCCAAACAAAAGAACTCCTTTAGGAGGTTCTATTCCAAGTCTTGCAAAAAGCTCTGGATGCCTTAAAGGTAACTCAACAAGTTCTCTTATTCTTGAAATTATGTCTCTTAAACCGCCTATATCTTCATAAGTTACTTTAGGAACATTAATTTGAGCCATTGGTTTTTCTAATACATCTACAGAAGTTTTTTCTCCAATTATAACTGCTCCCCTTGGTCTTGTGTCTATAACTGTTAATTGAACTGCTTGACCTATAACTGGAACGACTATAACATCTCCTTCAACAACTGGTGTGCCAACAAGTTTCTTTTTAACATATTTTTTAAATCCTTCATCAACTGATATTGAATGAACTGTAGGAGCTAGTTTTACTTTTATAGCCTGTTTTGGTGTAACCTTTCTAACTATTACTTTGTCACCAATATTTATATCGGCGTTTTTTCTCAATATACCATCCATTCTTATTATATCCAAGCCTTGATCCTCAGGTAATGCAGGCCAAACTACAGCAACGGTCTTCTTTTTACCCTCTATTTCTACGATATCTCCTGGCTCAACGTTAAGCTGTTTCATTATATCTACATCTATTCTTACTCTTCTTTTTCCTGTATCTCTAGGCCTTGCCTCAGAAACTCTTAATACAATTTCTTTTGAATTATTGGATTGATTTTCCTCTGACATAATTTTCACACCTATGTTTTCTCCAGAGAAAAATTATAGAGCAGAGCCTTTAAATTAGCATTTTATAAAGTATTTCTATAAATAATTATTTAATAATAATTTAAATTATAATATTATATATTAAAGCAATACTATATTTAATAATATAATTATAATATCGAAATCGAAAATAGTATATTTAAGAGAATTATAATGTATAATAATATTATTATATACTATTAATAGTTATAAATATAGCAATATATGGTAAGATTTATTTAACTTACGAACATAATTACCTATATATAGGGGAGGAATACTTGACTGAAGTTCAAAATAATAAAATGGAGCAAAACAAAATTAATGATATTTATCATATAAATTGGGATTCTACATCAGATCCTAATTATGTTAAAAAGGAACTTGTTAATGCTTTTAGATCTAGAGCAAAAAGAGTTATAATACATGTATATAATTCTCCCGATTATTCTTATATGGAGAAATTAAGAAATTTTTTAGGCGAGTTCTTATCTCAAACTATTATAATAGTTAGAGAAAATAAAGATAGCAATATGAGGTGATATAATGGTATATGATGTTATCTTAACAACGGATAGAACAATGATGAGTGATCATCATAAACATGAATTTTTAGGTTTCATGACAACAGGTCCATCAATAGGCTTACCAGAATCCATTTGGAAATGGATAGCAGCACCAAAACCTAAAGTTGATAAATTAGGAAGACCTGCTGTCGCACCATATGGGATAAGAAAAATAGAGGCAGCTTTAATAGATGCTGGAATTAATGCTTCTGTAGTAGATCCAGATTATATAAATAAACACTTAGATACAGTTAAAGTTATAATGATCGGCCATCATGATTATTTTGCATATGGCCCGCCAAGTAGCGAATGGTGGAGCATAACAGGTAAAGAACCTATCAATAGAGTATCTTTTAGAAACTTTATGGAAAGCCTTGCTATGAGAAAAGCAAAAGAAAAAGGAGTAAAAATAATTGTTGGAGGACCTGCGGCTTGGCAATGGCTATGGTCGCTTGATGAGTGGAAGAAATGGGGTGTTGATACTGTTGTAGATGGTGAAGCAGAAAAAGTTTCTGTTGAATTAGTTAATAAGGCATTGAATAATGAAGATCTTCCAGATTACGTATTTATAGGTCCTTCCGATGTACCATCATTAGATGAAATACCAAAAATTAAACATGCAAGCGTAAATGGCTTAGTTGAAATAATGAGAGGTTGTCCTAGAGGATGCAAATTCTGCAGCGTTACCTTAAGAGCATGGAGATCAATACCTCCTGAAAGAGTTTTAGAAGAAGTAAAATTAAATATTAATGAAGGGGTTGACCAAATATTATTGCATAGTGAAGATAATTTATTATATTATGCCGATGGTATTAGACCAAGACCTGAAAAAATATTGAAATTACATAGCATGATTAGAGAAATTTCTGATCTACCAATAGCATGGTCTCATGTAAGCCTAGCAGCTGTTAAATACGCTGAGGACACATATAAATTAATATCAAAGTTAACTGATATTATGTATAGCGGTAATCAAGATTTCCTAGGTGTTGAAATTGGTTTAGAAACAGGAAGCGTTAAACTAGCAAAGAAAATAATGCCTGCAAAATCCGCTCCATATAGTGCTGATAAATGGCCCGAAATAGTAGAATCTGCATTTTCAATCCTTATGGATCATAATATAATTCCTGCAGTTACATTAATTGTTGGTTTACCTGAGGAAGAACCAGATGATGTTATGGCTACGACAGAGCTTATAGAAAGACTAAGACCATATAGAAGTTTAATAGTACCGATGTTTTTCGTTCCTATGGGAGTATTAAAAGAAAGAGATTGGTTTAGAAAGAATTTCTTAAGAAAAGAACATATAGATTTGCTAAAAGCAACTCTGGATCATAGCACTTATTGGGCTAAGGATATAGTTAGCAGATTTTATATAAAAGGTTTTAAATATGGGCCTGTTAGATTTTTGCTAAATTATATTGTTGATTATATAAGAAAAAGAGCTATGTTAGCTGCTGAGATGGTAGAAAAAAGTTGGGAAGAAGATAAGCTTAAAAATGAAGCGAAACAACAGCTTCCTGTTAAAGTAAAGACATGACAAAAAGAAAGGCAAGCCTCGCCCCTAAGTGGGTGGGGTGAAATTTTAAAGGTCTGAATTCTTAAAAAATTAAAAACTAAAATGTGAAGG
>DAXV01000002.1:40865-47097 GCA_002506595.1 Acidilobaceae archaeon UBA158 | reverse complement strand
AAATCTCTAGGAACCAAGAGTGAGGGTCTCTTGGTAGGGGTAATTGTGCTGAAGATTCAACCATTGACTATTGTTTAATAAATGGAGCGGGGTGGGTAAAACCTATTAGCTATGAAATAATGAAAATGAAGGCGGTAAACCACAAACCAATGAAACGACCTAAGGGAACCCTCGCTCTTTAGGATAGGAGAGAAGGTCGGTTTTATTTAAACCTCAATTTTTTTATTTTAAGATTATTTATCTAAGTATGGGAATAAATTTGAATAAAAAGGCAGCATTAAGAATATTATTAGTTATAATATTAATGTTATTAATATTTTCAATAATTTTAGAGAATCCAATAAAAATCTTGTTTATAATATATGAAGGAAACATCTATCTATTATTTACATTCTTATTAATAATGGCCTCTGAAATTGTCAAGTCATTTAGACTTTATTATATGTGTAAGTTTGCAAAAAACTGTAGACTGAAGTTTTTTGATTCTATTAAAATTCAATTAAGCGGATTTTTCGCTGGCACAATAACTCCAGGAAATATTGGTGGTGTTCCAACTATTGCTAGCTTATTAAATAAATATAATCAAACGCCTTTTGGAGAAGCGTTTGGTATTTCATCATCTCAAGCCTTCTTTGATGGAATTATACCATCTATAATTTCATTTATATTTTCATTATTTTATTTGCCTAAATCTATAGGAATAACATTATTTTCATTATTTACTATCACGTTTTGGGCCATAGTATTTAATATTAATATAAAGAATTTTTCTATCATGATTCTTAACAAATTATCTTTAAGAGACTTAAAAGAAAAACTAGTTAAAGAAATAGATATATTCCAAGAATCATTAAAATTTATAAAAAATAGAAAGCTGCTTTTTATATTATTAGTTATTTCTATATTATCATATCTTATTCAAACTTATTCTATCATAATTTTAATAAATAAAAATATTTCAATATTTAAAATATTTATAGCTTTAATGTTCAACTATACAATGGCTATATTTCCTACACCTGCAGGAGAAGGAGGAACAGAATATGGTTTAGCAATGTTGTTGCCAGTTAATATAGTAATAATGTGGAGGTTATCATACGTATTTTCTGGGCTTATTTCAGGTTTATTTTCTTCTTTAATATTAAACAAAATATTCAAAAATAATAGTAACATATCTATATAATATTTTTAATTTTAATAATCTCAAATGAGTTGAGGTGAAAAAAGATTTCAATAGAAGAAAAAAGAATAATAATAACTCCACCAACGCATCCAATGTTTGTATCGTTTTATTTGTTAGCAGGCATAATTATAGCATTAATTGCTTTTAGATTTCCTGTTTATATCGCACAATCATCATATTTGAATTATGCACTTCCATTGGGAATATTATCAGCAATATTGATAGTTTTAAGCCCTGCATTAAGTTTTATTAACTTGATTGTAAAAAGGATCAGAACTGGTATTTTAGAAAATGTAGTTGAAGTTCAATATGTAGACTTTTTCGGAATACCAATTCCTGTTCCTAAAATGACTTTTAAAGAAGCCACCATGTCAATTGCTATCAATATAGGAGGAGCTCTTGTCCCATTAATTGTATCTATTACTTTATTTGCATTAATGGCATATTCCCCTTATTCCCATATATTTTATACTGCAACAATAGTATCACTTATTATTAATACTGCTGTAACATATTATTTGGCAAAGCCTATTAGAGGAGTAGGAATAGCAGTTCCAGCTTTTATACCTCCTATAATTTCAGCAATACCAGCTATATTAATAGCTGGTATAAGCCCCGCCGCAGCTTCGGCAGCATATATAAGTGGTTCTATTGGAAGCTTATTAGGTGCTGATATATTTCATTTGGCAAAAGAACCAGAAAAAATATTTGCTCCCTTAGTTAGCATCGGCGGTGCAGGAATTTTTGATGGGGTCTTTATAACAGGTTTAATAGCATTTATCATAGCATTTTAAAAATTAAATTAATTTTATATTAATTTCATAAATAGAATACTTTGGACTATATTCTAAAACTCTTCTAGGTTCATTTATTTCATATGTTTTATTGCAACTTATTTTTAGCTGATTTTTTATATTATCTAATTTTAAATTTTTGTTTTCTAAAATAGCATAAAGATGAATATTTGCCCTATCATTTACTAATTTACATGCTGTATTCAAGAAATTAATTGAACCTGTTGGATGATTCATTATAATTCTATCGAATTTATTTTTAATGATGTCTTGTAAAAATAATGCATTGGCTCTCATAAAAATTGCTTCTCCCTTGAGACTCTTTTTATTAACAATATAATTTAAAGAAGAAAGAGATATTGCATGAGGATTTATGTCAACACCTAGAACGTTTGCCTTATTTCTTTTAATTATATTTAAAGTAAATCCTCCAACACCGCTAAACATATCTAATACTATCTCGTTATCTTTTGTTAAATTTGCAATCCTATTATGCTCTCCACCCAATTTTGGATTAAAATAAGTTTTTTCTATATCTACATAGAATATAAGGCCGTTTTCCTTATGTTTTGTTATTGTTCTCTTTTCACCATAAAGCAATATTAATTTAGGAACTCTATATTCGCCCTCGGTATCGATTTTCGCATAAACACTTTTTATTTTTGGATTTATCTTAACGATTTCCTTTGCAGCCTTTTCCAATAATTCCATGTCTTTTTTATAATTTATTATCGCAATATCCCCTATAATGGAATAACTTGATATACCTTTTATCAATCTGTTTAATTTTCTTGGTTTAAACTTATATTCTTCAAATGAATCATTACACAATTCTATATCAGTTATTCCTTTTATAGTATATAATGATTTCTTTTCATCTATAACAGGTATTAATAGCTTGTTATTCATAATTTTAGGCCTTAGATCTGAGTTCAAAATATGAGCTTCTTTTAATATTTTAATAACATCTTCACCATATTGTTTGTCTATCTTTATGCAAGGGCTGTTCAAACTATTATGACCCCTTTTATTACGAAATCCACATTATTATAGTTCAACAAAAATTAAAACATTAGCTTATTCTCAGGATTTAGCTTATTCATTTTATTAAAGCTTTAATTTTATTTTAGAACTCATATTAAAATAAATATAGTATCGAATTTCTTATAGTATATTTCTAAAAATCTTTTAAGGCTTAGATAAATTCTTATGATCATGCAGGCCAGGATAGCGGCTCACGGGCTTAAAGGCCTGAGGAAACACCGCCCTCCCAGTGGCAGCTGGGCCTATATGGCTGAGGTGATACCTCAGGCAACGGCACAGAAACGACACGGCCTCCATTGGATGATTATGATACAGAAAGATCTATCCAGTAATGGATAGATAGAAATCTGTTGAAGACAATGGAGGATGCGTTGAAACGGCCGACCCCAGCGGAGCAAGGTTGAGAGCAATGAGGAGCCACGCGAGCTCTCTAAATTCCGCAGAGTCGAATGCCGCAATACAGAAGGCGGGTTATTATCCTGGCCTGTTTCATGATTAATAAAACTTATTGAATAGTCTATAATATTATTAATTATCTTTGATTATTTCCTTAATTCTTTTATTCCTTTATATTTAATTTTTACTATTTTAATTCCTAATTTTAATGCTAGTTTTTGAATGGAATAATCATCCGTAACTAAATATACTTCACTACAATGTTCTTTTAATTGTATAGACAAAGCCAACACATCTATATCTGTATCACTTAATTTTTTATATAATTTGTTTTTGCTGGCCTCTTCCTTTATTTTATCAACAAAAATTTTTTCTGGCCTAATAATAGTTAATTTATTTGCGCTTGTAACCATATTAACAATTTTCTTCGATTGCTCATCCTTTACCTCATATATAACAGATGGCGTTGTAATACATCTATCCAAACTATTTAATATAAAACCAGAAAAAATTGCCCCTGCATCTAAAACTAAACATTTTTCACCAATAGGATAATAATCTTGAGAAAAGTCTTTCATAATAATTTTCCCACCATCTAAACCTAGCTATCTTTGCTGGTTTATCACACAAAGAAACTTCAAGAAATGATTTTGATCTACTATAAACTTTTTCTTGGCCATCTATATTTATATAATATTCTCCGCTATCTTCCTTTATGTTAATATCTATAACCCCATTAATTGGAAATACTACTGGCCTTATATGTAATTGTACCGGATTAAGAGGCGTTAATATAATTGTATTTAATCTTGGATCTATTATAGGGCCTCCGGCGCTTAAACTATAAGCTGTTGAGCCAATGGTAGTAGATATTACTACACCATCTCCATCAATATTATAAACCCTATCTTTATTATAGTATGCTTCTAATCTTACTAAAGATCCATCTGAAGTAAAAATAACTATATCGTTCAATGCACAATCTTTATTTACTCCATTAAATATTAGTTGTAACCTAGGATATTCTACTAATGTATATCTGTTATTAATAAAATCATATACCCTATTTTCTACCTCATATTCCTCCACATCGAGCAAAAATCCTCTTTTTCCTGCCCTAATAGCCATAATTATTGAGTTCCCAGTTTTTTCTTTCATTACTGCTCTAAGCAAAGTTCCGTCTCCGCCTATAACAATAATCTTTTCTGGTGGATCATGGTCAATCACAAATTCACCAACATCTTTTATGATATTGTAATTTTCTTTACTTTCTTTTTCTACTAAGACTTCTTTATTATATTTTTTAAGAATATTTATAACCCTTAAGGCTATATCAATTGCACTGTTGCTATTCGGTTTAATTACAATACCGTACTTTTCTGATTGCAAGCCAGGCACCATCATAATTATTGTAAAAGTAAATCTTTAAAACCTCATATTATAAAACATATTATTAAATTATTAATATAATTATAATTTTAAAATATTTGTCAATTTAATATAAGGTCTTCATTATCTTTGGATTTATCTACAATTTCTCCTCTGAGATCAAAATATGTTGCTTTATTTACTTTTACCATAGCAGTCTTTCCAATTAATTCCTTTCCTCCTTTAATTGCAACTGGAAAATAATTATTAAGCCTGCCAACAACATAATTTTCTCTAAATCCATGAGATGTTATTAGTACCTTATAGGTTTTTCCAACGTACTTTTCATAGATTTTTTCTTCTATTTCTTTTATTAGTTTATTTAAGACAAGACTTCTCTTCTTCTTTATAACTTCTGGAATCTGATTCATAGATGCGGCCTTTGTCCTAGGCCTAATACTATACTGAGCTAGATACACTCTTTCAAACTTTAATTCTTTTACTAATTTAACAGTATTTTGAAAAGCTTCTTCATCTTCCCCTGGATGGCCGACTATTATATCTGTTGCAAATAAAGAATCAGGATATTTTGACTTTATTTTATTATGCAAATATTTATATTCCTCTATTGAATAATTTCTATTCATGATTTTAAGCATATTATTATCTCCTGATTGCACTGGAATATGGAAAAATTTAAAGATTCTTTCATCTTCATATAATTCCAATAATTTGTCAATAATTTCCATGGATTTATCTGGCGTCATCATACCAATCCTTATTCTATATTCACCTTTTACTTTATCTAAAATAATTTTAATTAGATCATCTAATCTAAATTTTGGATTAAAGTCAAGCCCATATGCAGCTATATCCTGACCAGTTAACCTAATCTCCTTTACTCCTTTATCAACAAGTTTTTGAATTGTATCTAATATAACCCTTGGTTTATAAGACTTCAAGGTCTGCCTTGCTAGTTTCGTTATGCAAAAACTACAATTATCAACACACCCCTCTTCTACCATTATTGTTGCAATACTATCTTCAATAGGTGGAGTTGGCAAAAAATCAGTATTTCTATCTCCTTCTATTAATATGCTCCTATTTTCAGATTTTACAACATCTAATATTTTTGTTGAATTTTGAGGAGATACTAAGCTAGCATTAGGAACAACTTTGTTAATCAGAGAAGGCCTTGCTTTAGCTAAACATCCTGATACTATTAATCTAGCATTCCCATAAGATTTTTTTATTTCATTCAATCTTTTTATTATCTTTGCTTCTGTATCTAACCTAACTGCGCATGTATTAACTATAATAATATCTGCATTATCAGGATATTCTGTTTTTTCATAACCATTTTGAGATAATATGGAATCCATAGTAGAACTATCAAATTTTGATAAAGCACAGCCAAACGTTTCTATGTAATATTTTTTCAATATTC
>DAXV01000002.1:36961-40823 GCA_002506595.1 Acidilobaceae archaeon UBA158 | reverse complement strand
TTTTTCTAAACCAATTTCAAATTGATCAGCTAAATTCAAAGTAAAGAGCTGCGTACTTAATTTTTCGTTTATATATGTTATTAATAATATTAATTAGGTTATAAATATGAAAAATTCACAACTTTAGATACAAAAATTTAAATCCTAATAAATTTCCTTTAATGGATTTGATATGTTCTTATTAAAGAACTTAGGTAGTTTAACTCCAGTCTGACCTTTATAGCTGCCTTCATATGGTTTTTCTGAAGGCGTTTCCATTTTAACAAGAATTAAATGGAGAAATCTATCTCCAGAATATAACTTAACTGGAAACTCGCTTCCTATAACTTCTATTGTTAATTGACCTTCAAAACCTGCATCAGTTACAGTGCTTGGTATATAGATTCCTGTTCTAGCCCATGTGCTTCTTAAATTAACTAAGCCTGCCAAATATGATGGTAACTTAATATACTCCAATGTATGAAGTAAGTAATGCCTATTAGGTTCTATTATAAAGCTATTTGATGAATTGCATTCATAGAATTCTTTAGCCTCTTTAGGATTATTTGGGTCCAATATGATATCAGTTTTTTTAAATGCACAATACTGATTGCCTAGCTTTAAATCCAATCCATTTTCCCTTATGGTATCATTGCTCAAAGGATTAACTACTAATTCTCCAGATTTTATAAGAATTTTTATGTCTCTATCGCTTAGTATCATAATTTACACCGTTATAAAATTATTGAACTATCATTTAAAACTAATCCAGCTCATATCTATGATCTTAAGATTTTTGTAAAGAAGCTTTGACCAATCCTACATATAATGGATTTGGATTCAAAGGCCTACTTGTAAACTCTGGATGTGGTTGTGTTCCTATAAAGAATCTATGATCTTTTCTTGGCAATTCTATAAACTCTACTAATCCATTATCACTCCAACCACTTACTCTTATTCCTGCGTCAATTAACTTGTCTAAATATTTTAGATTAACTTCATATCTATGTCTATGCCTTTCATATACAATTTCTCTTCCATAAAGATCATATACCATTGTATTTTTAACAACATTTATTTTAGATGCACCAAGTCTCATTGTACCTCCAATATTATCAATATTCTTTTGTTCAGGTAGCAAATCAATAACTGGATATGGAGTATTTGGATTAATTTCTGTTGAATTGGCATCTTTTAAACCTATGACATCTCTAGCATATTCAACTACTGATAATTGCATACCAAAACATACACCAAGAGTTGGTATATTGTTTTCTCTTAGATATTTAATTGCCTTAATTTTTCCTTCAGTACCACGAGCTCCAAAGCCAGGTAAAACTACAGCCCCTTTAACATTTTGCAATACTTCTTCAACATTTATATGTCCATTTTCAATATCTGTTGCTTCAACCCAAACAAGCTTTGGAATAACATTTACAGAAACTCCTGCACTCTTTAATGCTTCTGTAATGCTTATGTAACTATCTTTCAATTTCGTATATTTTCCTATCATAGCTATCGGAACTTCCTTATTTATAGATTTAATTTTTTCTACAAAGTCCTCCCAAAGAGCTAAATCAGGTTCTCTATCAGTAATATTTAACTTTTTAATTAAAAACTTTCCATAACCTTGATTTTCTAGTATTAAGGGGACTTCATATGGCGTTATTGTATCATGATCACTAAAAACTGCATCCTTTGGCAAGTTAGAAAATAATGCAATCTTATATCTAGACTCATCCTCTAATGGTTTAGAACTTCTTACAATAACAGCTGTTGGTTGTATTCCTATTCTTCTTAATTCTTGCACACTATGTTGAACTGGTTTAGTTTTTTGTTCCCCAGTTACTGATAATATAGGAGACATTGCAACATGAATAAACAAAACGTTATCTGTCCCTAAATCAATCCACATTTGTCTTGCTGCTTCTAAAAAAGGAAGTCCTTCAATGTCTCCAACTGTTCCACCTATTTCTATTATCATTACATCAACTCCAGTTTCTTTAGCTAACGATGTTATTCTATTTTTTATTTCATCTGTTATATGAGGTATAATTTGAACAGTTTTACCTAAATAGTCACCTTTTCTTTCCTTAGTAATAACATTAAAGTAAATTTGACCCGTAGTAATATTATGTTTTTTGCTTAAATTTATTCCTAAAAATCTTTCATAATGCCCTAAGTCTAAATCAGTTTCTCCCCCATCTTCTGTTACATAAACCTCTCCATGAGCATAAGGATTCATTGTCCCTGCATCAACGTTTAGATATGGATCTATTTTAATAATACCTACGTTATATCCTCTCGTTTTTAGTAATAATCCTGTACTGGCGGAAACAATGCCTTTTCCTATCCCTGACATTACTCCTCCAGTCACGAAGACGAATTTTTCGCTCATTATCAGTGCCTTTTATTATATTATGCAACTAACCTTTTTAATATTATAAGCGTATTAAATTTGTGGGAGATCGGTTTGAACATATTAATATATGCATTATTATCAATAATACTTATTGAATTAGTGACAATTCTTTATTTTTATATAATTAATTGGAGAAAATCTGTCAAGCTTGAAACCATAAAAAATAATATTGAAAGCCTAGCTAATGAAAAAGCAAAAGTTATTGCTATGGAATCTATAGAAAAGGCTAGAAAAGAAGCAGTTCAGCAAAGCAAAGCTGTTATAACAGGTAAAGTATATGAACAACTAGCACCATATATGCCCAATTTTAAGCACAATCCAAAAGAGGCTAGATTTATAGGATCACCAATAGATTATGTTGTTTTTGATGGATTGGAAAATAATGATGTCAAAGCTATATATTTTGTTGAAATTAAAAGTGGAAAATCAAGCCTAACAAATAGAGAAGAATCAATAAAAAAAGCTATTGAGAAAAAGTCTGTTTACTTTGAAACAATTTACATTGATAATAAAAATATTTAGCTAAAGAAACATAAAATATAATTTAGTAGCTAATAATTTTAGAGGATCAAATATTATATAAGAAAAAATTTTATAAATAAAACTGGGATGTGTATGGAAATATACGATATGCACTGTCATTTAAATGAATTTGATGATAAAGAAATAGAAGATATGATGAAAAATAATATCAAAATAGTAGCTGTTTCAGAAGACGTTAAAAGTTTAAAAAGAATATTAGAATTAAGCAAAAGTTATCCTAAAAAAATAATTCCATGTGGTGGGTTTCATCCATGGATGATTAAAAACGGAAACATAGATGACCATAAAGAAATACTAAATATAGTCGAAAAAGAAGGGCTAAATTGCATTGGCGAAGTTGGAATAGATAAAAGATTTCTTGATGAAACTACGTATAAATTACAGGAAGAAATATTCATCTCATATGTAAAATTAGCAAAGGAATTAAATTCATTCCTTAACATACATTCTCCAAATGCATGGAATGAAGTCCTCGATATATTAGTAAAAGAAGAAATTGAAAAAGCTATGTTTCATTGGTATACAGGGCCAATTAATCTAATTAAGGAAATAACAAGTAGAGGCTATGTAATATCTCTAAATGTTGCTTTAATGATTCAAAAAAAGCATCAAAATATAATAAAAGAAACACCTTTAACTAATGTGGTAGTAGAAAGCGATGGACCATATAATTATCATGGTGTAAGACTTACACCTTTAATGATATTTGAATTTATAGATTTTATATCAAAATTAGTTAACATAAATAAGATAGAATTGATTGAAATAATAAATAAAAACTCATTAAATCTTTTGAAAAGAATTTAATACATTAAAGAATAAACCCTATTAAGGTTAATATTTTTATTTTATTTCTATTTATATAACTTTTTAAATATATAAATAATAATATTTATCCTTTAATTAACGAATATCATA
>DAXV01000002.1:21806-36945 GCA_002506595.1 Acidilobaceae archaeon UBA158 | reverse complement strand
TATAATTATTCATGAATTAAGATTAATAATATTAGCTTATAATTTTATAGTAATTCTATTAATAATAAATTATAAATTAAATAATTCATTAAAATTAATCGTTATCCAAAACAACTTCAGGATTTCTACATAAAAAGGCTTTTTTAAGAGCTAAAGAATATTCAAATTCACTAATTTTATTCCTATGTACTTCTATGCATATACCTTTTTTGAAAAGTGGAGCATTTATTACAAAAGTCTCTGCTTCCCCTCCTTCAAAAGCTGGATGGAAGCCATACCTTTCTGAGAGCTCAATTAATTTTTTTAATATATTTTTATCTACTTTTATACCTAAAAAATCAATCGGTATTCCATAAGTAGTAATTTGAGTAATAATAAATAAAATATTATAATCAATGAGTCCAAACATATATTTAACTGGATCCATGCCCCATTGAGGGTCAAATAAATTAACATTAAGCTTTCTCGCTAAATCCTCAAATCTCTTTAATTGATATTGACTTGCTATACCCCCTATAACCAATGTATCGAAATCGTTTGTCTTTTTTATTTTATATAATTCTTTATATAATTCTTCAACTTCCTTTTCTTTTTCTCCACTAATATTTATTAAATAATGAATATCTTTTAAACCCATAGATTCTGCTTGTAATTTTGTTAATTCTACAAAAGGATAATGAAACATATAGCTATCATTTCTTTGTGGTTTAATACTTACGATACAAGATATTTCATAGCCAAAGTCTACTGCTTTATGCAAAGCATATGTGCTATCTTTACCTCCAGATAGTAATGAACATGCCTTTTTTGGCATAAAAATCACGTTATGGATATATTCTCTCTCTAAATCTTGGGAATGGTATTGAATCCCTTATATGATCTAAACCGGCTATCCAGGTAACCAATCTATCTACACCTAAACCATAACCGCTATGGGGGACTGAACCATATTTTCTCAAATCTAGGTACCATTGATAGTCATTAGGATTAAGACCTTCTTCTATTATTCTTTTATAAAGTTTTTCATAACTGTCTTCCCTTTGACTTCCTCCAACAACTTCTCCATAACCTTCAGGTGCTTCCAAATCAAATCCATAAACGAGTTCAGGCCTCGAATCATCTATTTTCATATAAAAGCTCTTTAAATGCTTTGGAAACATTGTTAAGAAAAATGGTGTATCATAATACTCAGTTAAGACTTTTTCTTCATCTGCACCAATATCATCACCCCATTTTAAGTTAATGCCTTTTCTTCTAAGCTTTTCAATAGCTTCATCATAAGTAATTTCGGGAAAACTTGCTTTCAATGAATTCTCCAATATGTTTACATTTCTCTTAACAATTTCTAACTCTTCCAACCTATCATTCAAGACTTTTTTGATTGCACTTTTAACTAAACCTTCTACATGTCCCATCATATCTTTCATATTCATCCAAGCAGCTTCTCCTTCTAAATGATAATATTCGTAAAGATGTCTCCTTGTTCTACTTTTCTCAGCTCTAAAACTAGGCGTTATAGCCCATACTCTTTCTAAACTAAATATCATTACTTCTAGATAAAATTGTGCGCTTTGACTTAAATATGCCTTTTTTCCAAAGAAGTTAACTTCAAATAAAGTTGCTCCTCCTTCAACAGCACTTTGAGTTAAAATTGGTGGATTTACTTCCCACCAATTGTTTTTCTTAAAATATTCTCTCATTCCTTCAAGAATTGATTGTCTTATCTTCATAACAGCTGTTAATTTTCTTGATCTGAGCCATAAGTGCCTTATATCTAAAAGATAATCAATGCTTTCCCCTCCTTTTATTGGGAAATCATCAGAAAAGCCTATTACTGACAGATTTTCTATTTGAATTTCTTTACCTCCTGGAGCTCTTTCATCATTTTTAACAACACCTTCAACCATAATTGAAGATTCTATATTCGCCTTTTCAGCTAATGATATAATGCTTTCTGGAGAATTTTTCCGTGATAAAACAGTTTGTATTATACCTTCTGAATCCCTAATTACAATAAAAATGTTGTCTGCAAGGTCTCTTTTTCTATAAATCCACCCTCTAACTTTAACCTTTTCTCCTTCATTTAATTTTAATATCTCCTTTGTAGTTTTAAACTCACTATTTTGCTCGCTCATATTTCAATCCCTATTCTTAGTTTAAATTTTAGGTTTATATTTTATGGTTATCTTAACAAAAAGCAAGATTATTAAGAAAGATAAAATTAAAAGGGATAGAACCTATCGAAAAATAGGACCTGAGCCGGGCGTGGTCGCCGAGATCGGATGGGCCCGTAGTCTAGGTGGTTAGGACGCCGCCCTTACACGGCGGAGGTCGCCGGTTCGAGCCCGGCCGGGCCCATTATTTTATTTAATTATAGCTAAAAATTAAATAAGCTATTTAATTATAAATTAAATCAAAAATTTTTATGATCTTATAAAAGAGATATTTCATATATAAAAAGATTAAGAACTTACCGGTGCTACATACATAATAAATTCTTCAGGCCCTGAAATACTAAATTCTATTTTTAATGGATAATCACTTGTGAACTCTAAGTTCACACTTTCTGCTATTGTAGTTATAGGTTCTAATGCAGACCTAAGAGAACTTAAACTATATGATGAACTAGATTCCTCATCTATATTTAATTCTTGTAGAGGTGAATCCTTCTTCATAATCCATTGATAAAACTTTTCCTCTCCACTAACTTCTGCTATGACTTGTTCACCTTTACCTGTAATTTTAACTATATCTCCGACAAGTTTCGCATCCTTTATTAACGTATCTATATCTTCTGCAGAAAGTATAAAACGAACAGTTGGATTCATTTTAATTTCTTTAATTTCGTTACCTTCAGATTCTCCGCTAGAAATTTCAAATGACCTTTCAACGCCAGTTTTTTCATCTATTAATGAAACTTTCATATAACTGTTTCCAGTTGTATATTCTAGGATTATTTTATCGTTTCTAGTAGATCTTCTGAGAACTTTACTTAATTCACCCATATTGACTGTTAATGTAATATCTGAATCAACAGAAAGCTCCTCAAATACTGTTGATGATACCTTAAATATTCCTAGAACTGTTTTATCAGGACTGAAGACCCATGCATTTAATCCATCACTACTAAAATGAAAAGAACCTTCATCATTTATTCTTGCTAAAGCCTGGGCAATTTTTTTAAATTTGCTACCTGATGGATAAACAGCTTTGACTGATACCAACCTAAATCCCCAATATAAATAATATTTAAAAACAAATATAAGGATTCTTACAAGTATTATCTTACACTTTAAAACGGAAGCCAACCTATCTAAAATCATTATATCTTTAATAATTTTAGTAAGATCATTCTATCCAATCATTAGTTTGTATTTTTTCTGGAATATATTGGAAAGCTAAAAATTTCAATCCTTTGCTTGCCATAGCTTCTATTTCAAGCTTCGCCTTCTTGTCCATAAACATATCTATCTCTCTTTTCCATAGCTTAGATTTGAACCATGAATATCTCGTTAATTCTTTTGCTCTTTTTATGTCAAGATCTTTTGCCTTTATTATAAAGTTCCTCCTTTCCTCTTCACTTAAATATGCCTTCTTTGTGCCATAGCCGAATATATCACTCATAGATACTCCTAAGAATTTAGCCTTAGGAGTTGCTAATCTTTCACTTTCATAGCTTAATTGTATACTTCCCACTTTAAATACACTATATATATACCATCCATATGGGTCTGAATCGGTTAATATATAAACTGGTAACTTTAATTCATCATGAAGTCTCCTAACAAACCTTCTTGTTGCTCTATCAGGTTGCCCAGCACCTGTAACTAATAGAGCTTTATATTTTTGCCAAAAACCTGCTCTATGCAATTGCTGAAATACTGCGTCTTTCTCTACAACTAAAACCATCTCTGCATCATAATCTAAAAACTCTATTAAATCAGGAGTTGATTCAATGGCATAAGCTCCATGGCCCAATTTAGATAAATCAATAACATCATTTCCACTTCTAATTCTCATGTTTCCAACTACTTTGCCTTTTTCTTTGCTCAATATTAACATATCTTCTCTGAGCAAACCTAACATAACTTCAACATCTCTTATAGATGCATCGCTTTCTGATTGTTCTTCCCATGTATTTTCTTCTTTTAGCCTTCCATTTAGGTCTTTATATAATATTGTATGTTTTCCTCTATAATATAAATCTCTTATTGTTGGATATTCATTTTCAACTAATGCTTGATAAATAATAGAGGCCATAAGCAAAGTTTGCATAAATTTTTTAGATTCATTCATATTTAAGAAATTCCTTTCTATCTTCTTTATACCAAGTTTTAAAATTCCTTTACTAATATCAAATTCAGTATTAGCAAAAGTTCTCATAGGTATCTCTAATTTTGGTGGTTTTTCTTTACTTATTTCTTCATTTAATTCCATAAATTTTTTATAAAATATTTCAGCTACTTTTTTCCTTGCTGCGATATCTATTTTATCTATATGAGACATATTTACCACCTCATTGTTCTAGTTTAACATTTGCTATTACAGACCTAACTACCTTTTCTGGATCCTCTTCTTTCCCATCAATCTTAGGAAATTCTACAGACTTAGATACTATTTTAATCAGTTTCTCAATTAAATCCTTATCAATATTTTTACCATTACTCCCCCATTTATCTGGATGTATTGATAATATTGATAGACTTCTTGCAATTTCAGGAATGTATTTTGATATTGTTACAATCTTTTCTCTTAAAATATGCTCACTGTTCTTTTTAGATATATATAATCTTAGACTTCTTGCAATTTCTTGGACTGCATTTTTAATTTCACTTTCTAGTTCTGAAACTTCACTCAAACTCTCTTTGCCTACACCTTTATATGGAATCTTTGTGCTCGCAACATGAACTAAAACAACTAAAGGCATAGGCTCTTCTATATTATAAATTTTCCAATTTATTGAACTAACTACTTTATATGAAACATCTTCTCTTTCTTCGTATAACAAAGGTATTTTGTTTGCATATCTAAGCAAAACTGGCTCTTCTGATGGTATAATATTTCCTCCATATGCAATTCCTGCTTCAACAATAAATGGATGACCCTCATATGCCTTTGCCTGCCTAGTTATAGCTTTTACCCATTCTGGATTGAATAATCTCTTCAAGCCTACTTCAATTAGTTCTTCTCCAATAGGGCTTAAATACTCACTTCTTGGAGGCCTAAAACCTTTATAAGTTCTTAATCCAGCAGATAATGTTTGTAAAAGTTTTGAATTACCTTTTTCTATAAGACTTTTTGGATTCATGTTTGGGTCTAATCCTATACTTTCTAGGAATTTCTTTGCCGTAACTTCTCCGATACTTTGGAATTCTTCTGTCATAAATTCTAATAAAGTCTTAGTTTTAGTAAAAGATATCATAGACTTAAGTTGTTCTATATCAATACCATGCGGATGTGGTTTAGCTTCACTAGGAGGTTTAGGTATTTTCTTTGTAACCCTAGGGAAATAGAATATTTCATTATCTGGTGTTTCAAAAATAATCTCTGCATAAGGTGAAATCAATGCAATTCTCTTAATGTACTCTATAACCTTAGGCTTCGCCCTTGTCCAATCTCCTTCTAATGTTAAATAAACCTTAGTTCCATGCCAATTGTTTTTCTTAATTAATTGTCCTTCTTCAATAATAATTGGTTCATTTTTCTTTATATCGATCAATAATTTTCTGTAATAAATGTTTTCGCTTGAATCCATTGAAGAGACGATAAAAACTGGCTGACCTGTTGTCATTTGAGAATATAATATAGCTGCCTTTATACCGAGGCCGTACATACCCCTTGTTTGTCTAATTACATATTTACTACTATATAGTACCTTACCAAAGGCATTAGCTATTTCATTTGGAGGAACGCCTATACCATTATCTTCAACAGCTACTTCATATTTTGCTGGTTTATCTTCAGTTGCTGGTTCCAACTCTTTTAAAGAAATTCTAATTTCAGGTAAAATATTATGAGTATCTGTTGCATCTAAAGAGTTTTCAACCAATTCTCTTATAGTTTGATATAATGCTCTTGTTGGATTTGAAAAGCCTGCTAATTCTTTATTCTTAGCAAAAAATTCAGCAATACTCATCTCTCTATATTTTTCTTGAGCTTTTATCTTCTCTTCGGCCTCGGTACTCAATCTTTTGCACCCTTCAATTTAATTTTTCTACTTTCTGCACTTAATACCAGTATAAGGTATATGTTCAAGGTTTTAATAATTTAATAAAATTCTTATTATAATTTAAAATATTTTTAAAAGAGAAGCTGCCAGTATCGGTAAAGTTATTGTCGCATCTCCATAAACAATTGATTTCTTAGCCTTTGGCTTTACCTTCCCCCAAGTTATCGCTTCTCTTGGCATTGCTCCGCTTAGACTTCCATCCCATTCCGATGCTGTTGTTAAATAAACTACATAGTCGAGTCCATTCTTAAATTGGCTCCACCATATAGCATGATGCTTACTAATTCCTCCACCGATAATAAGGGCAGTTGCCTTGCTATCTTCATTGAAGAATATATCAGATAATTTTTTCATATCTATAAAATAATTTACTTTGAAATTTTTATATCTTTGAGATTCCATAAATAAGTCTGTTCCAAATGCTCCATCCGGCCATCCAGGAACAAATATGTCTACATTAGAATTCTTCGCTGCCCTTAGAATACTGTTTTCATCGTTTATCATACTTCCCGCAAGGTTTAAAAGTTCATGAATCCCCCACTCATCCTTTATTTCGACAGCTTTTTTTACTAGCTTTCTAACAAAATCTTCAACTTTTAATCCATAATCTTCGACTTTTATAAAAATGTTCCCTAATCTATGTATATTGTTTTTATATAAACTTTCATCATCTGATTCGAAGTATCCTTGATAATAAACACCACCATTAGCTCTAGCAATATCATGATCTAATGTTCCGCAAGTTGTTATAACTACATTAAATACCTTTTTTTCTATTAGTTGTGATAAAATACCTCTTAAACCTGTTGAAACTAAATTTCCTGTAAAGGTTAGTATTCTTATATCAGATTCCTTTAAACCTTCTTTCAATATCTGAGCTGATTCATATAGATGACCTGCCATGAATCCATATATTTCTCCATAAGAATCTATTAATTTTTCAATAGACATATTCGGGTCAATTCTTACATCCTTAACAGGTTTGATTTCCATGTTTACACCAAGGTATTAATTATAGATCTTATAATAAAAGCTTATAATAGACATAAGAAGTAAATAAATAATCCCCTCATTAATTTCCATATCTTTGAGGACTTCCCGCTTCTTAGAAAATCTCAATAATTCTACAGCTATGATCCACAAAACTTTTTAAATGAGCCATGTTGCTCCATAGAATTCCTTTTATATGCATAAATTTTACTTTCAAATCCTAAATGATCTAACAACTTAGATCTAAGAAATTTACAATTTTTAACCTACAAATTCCTATAATGATTTATTAATTTCCTGCTGAAAGAAACTTTAACATATTAAATATCTCAAAATTAAATGTTATGACCAATCTATATTAGAGAGCAAGCCGAAAGTTTATTTAGTATTTAAGCATTTTAATTTTGAAATCTTAATCATTTTTTATTAAAAATAAATATTTTTGGTGAGGATATTGATAAGAATGAAAAGAAGAGGTTTATCTAATTTAATTAGCACCATTATTTTAATTAGTGCAACCCTGATTGGAGGTGTACTTGTTTATAGTTATTTTCAAAAAACTATGACGACTATGGAAAGCATGGGCCAAAACATTTATATAATGGCCAATTCTCAATTAATAAATAATAATTTTCAAATAATTTATATAAAAATAACTAATAATATGCAAAGCCAAATTAAAATTATTGGAATATATGGCATTTATCAAAATGGTACCCAAGAAAACCTAACGCTAACTTCAAATAATATAAATCCTGATATATTAAACAAATATATTAATCCTGGTGAAACTGTTTCTTTTGTAATATATACTTCATCTAATGTACAATCAGTTTTTATACAATATAATGATACACAATCAAATGTGATTATGTCTTCACAACCAGTAAATTTAAAGTGATTTAAAAAATGCCTATACTAGAAAAATTCATCAAAATTATTAAAAATAACTCTAATAATAAAATAGATGTAAAAAACGAATTTTATTATGAAAATGAAAAAAATCTTAGAAAAACTCCTCCGAAATGGTCTATGGTAGCTCAATATAAAATTGGTCCAAATAATTATTATCTCTACAGAGGAGAAGATAATTTAGTTCATTTATATATTACAGAACCTGATATTAATCTTACAGTAGAGTTATTAGCTGGCATAAAAAAAGATCTTAGAGAAGAAGAAAAATATATAATAGAAAAGTATAAGAGTGGCTATGGTAAAATATATCCTTTAATTATAGATCCCCATATAGATGAGATATCTTATAGTGGCTTTACTGGCAATATAAGTATTATTCATAAATTAGTACCATTGAGATGGATTATTGTTGATATAAAACTAAATAAAGAAGAAGCCGATTCATTAGCTATAGAATTAGCCAGAAAGGCAAATAAAATAGTTAGCATATCAACGCCTTACGTTGAAGGTATAACAGATGATGGCAATAGAATTTCAGTTTCATTTTTAAATGAAATATCTCATTTTGGTAGCAATTTTGTTTTAAGAAAATACCCTGAAAAACCATTGACTATGTCTGATTTATTAATATCAAAAGTATTAAATCCTTCTATTGCTGCATATCTATGGTTGCTTGCAGAAGCTCAAGGATTTTTAATAATATCAGGTAGTATGGGTAGTGGAAAAACAACCTTGTTACAATCAATAGCTAGTCTATTACCTCCATATAGCAAAATAATTACTATAGAAGATACTCCTGAATTAAAATTAATCACTCCAAATTGGGATTCTTTTATAACAAGACCAAAGCTTCCTGGCACAGAAATGCAAGAAATAGACTTAGAAGATTTATTAAAGTATGCGCTAAGAAGAAGAGCTGACTATGTTATAGTTGGTGAAGTAAGAGGAAGAGAGGCTAAATATCTTGCTCAAGCAGCAACTAGTGGATATGGTGCTATGACAACTATTCATGCAAATTCTCCAGAAGGAGTTATAACAAGACTTAGCTTAGATCCAATAAAACTTCCTTCATTATTTATTAAATCAATTACAGCTATAATTCAAATAAGGAATCTTCCTTCATTAGGAGGCAAAGCAATAAGAAGAGTATATGAAATCGATGAGGTTGATGATGAAAACCTTATTAATATATATAAATTGGGAAGCCAATCAAATGATGTTAACAATATTATAAATAATAGCAAAAAATTGGAAATTGCAGCTAATAGACTTGGATACAATTATAATGAAATTTATGATGAATTTATGTCAAGAATTAAATTCCTGGAAAACAATATGGGCAAAACTCCTGAGGAATTTTATGTTTCATTGTCTAGGTTTTATGTAGAAAAATATGGAGATGTTTTATAATGAAACTTTTTAAAGAGGCTGATTATTTAAAGATTGATATAAGATCAGCTATTTTAATAAATAAGACTAGCTACATCCTTAAGATTACTTCTTTTCCCTTATTAATTTTATTTGGCTATTTTTTATATATGCACGAATTTATTAATTGTTTAATTTCATTAGTTTTAACTTTATTATTTTTCTTTTCTGACTTTTGGATAGCTGGCTTATGGCTAAAATTGATGGATAACGGAATAGAAAATGAGCTCCCTACCCTCTTAGCTTTTCTTATACCATATGCTGCAACTACTAAAAATTTAGTTGATTTACTAATTACTATGCCAAAATCATTAAAACTTTATTATATTAATAAAGAAGTTGAAAGATTAAAATTATTATTGAACCTTACTCAAGATAGCAGAAAAGCATTAATACAATTAGGAGAAACAACACCAAACCCTAGATTTAGAAGATTGCTAACAGATTATGTACAGACTGAGACTATGGGTACTTCAAAAAATAATATTGTAATGTTGATATATAAATATGCAATCCTTGGCATTAGAGATAAATGGAGAAACTATACAATACTTGGAAAAGAAGTTGCAGAGATAGATATAGGTTTAATGTTATCTATGGGTATACTAACTGTTTTGATGCTATTAGGAAATTATAGTCTATTATTTATACTACTAGTATTAGGATTATTTTTAATTCCTATTTCTTCTATAATATTAATATTATCAAGACCAAAAATCGGTGAACCAGAAGGCAATTTTTCTATTATAGCTATTTCAATTATTTTCCCTATTATTTCATCATTTTTGATTTTGAGAGGAGCTAAATATTTATCTATAATTCCTCTCATTATTGGCACTCCTATATTAGAAATGTATAATTATAAAATGTCTAAAGAAGTCGATAAGGCCCTATCTTATTTGAGAATTGCATCTGAAAAAGCAAAACTAGGTAAAAGATTCGATATTGAATTAAGCAAATCAAAATTATTAGCAAAAAACATAATACAAAGCATCCTAGAATCTGAAAGAATAGCAGGTAAGATTGGAGTAAGCAACGCCATAGAAGGACTAAGGTTAATCATAGAAGAATCTAGAAGACTATCGAACTCAATTAAAGCAGAATCTGTATTTATGATGTCAATAGCTATTATTTCTCCATTACTTTCAATTATAGCTATTAATATAATTTCTAATACTTTTTTAATCACATCCCAATTTTTACCAATTAATTATAATATGATAAATACATCAAGAATTATTATAGCGTCTTTATCTCCTTTATCTACACTACCTATATCTATATTATACAGAGGTAAAAACCCAACATTAATACCAAATATATTATCAACCTTAATAATATTATTTGCTATTAGATAACGAATTAAACATATATATTCTTGATTCATAATATGTAATTTCACCATTTTTATCGACTATTGCTATGATAGGAATATGGGAGTCTGCTACAGCTAGCTCACTCCAATTCGCAATTTTGCTGGTCGTTATAGGATTACCTTCATTTAGCACTAAAACCTCTATTTTCTTTAAATTATGCATTTCAGAAATAAGAGTATTATCTCTTGGTCCAATCCAAACTCTTCTTCCTCTTTTTCTTAGATCATAATATACTAAAAATATATACAATGGTATTTTATAGTATTTAATTAACTCCAACGCTTTACTCCATCCAACTTCATTATCTATCATAGCTTTTTCTATAGCTATTAAATAAATTCCTTCGAGTAAATTCACATTATTATCAACAGCTAAGTTATTTTTTATAAGTTGATCGCAAAAGTCTTTATTATAGCAACTTTTTATTATTAATTTTTCCCCTTCAATTTTTAATTCTAGGTACGTATCCTTAGCCATTTTATTGATCCTCGGATCTCTTATAATGTCTAAAATATAAATAATCTACCAATTCTATTAATGCTGCAACTCCTGCTCCAGCTACACTATAAAGCAAAAAACCACTTCCTATAAATATATTTATTATATCTGATGCTGTTATTAAACTCAATTTTAATCCATAAGTTTCTAAAGATAAACCAAGCTGGCTAAATGCAAAAGCTAAAGATATAATAACAGCTATTGATGCAATTTCCCTAAGTATGTATAAATCACTTTTAGTAACTTTATAAAATATTCTTGCAACAACTATGTAAAGGGTAAAACCGGCTAATAAAATAGGTAGCGAGTTTGCAGATATACTACCTATTAATATTATTAAATTTCTGGGTTTTACTATAACAGAATAATATCCAGCGATAATACTTGCCAAAATTGTAACAGCTAATATACCTAATCCAGCAATTTGAAAATGACTTGTCTCCTTTAAGTAATTAGCTAAGGATTTCAATGCATTGTAAGATTTGTTCTCTATATTAAATCCTTTCAATATTAAGAAAATACCAGCTATAGCAAGTATAACTTTTAATGCTAATACAATATATCCAAATATTGATAATATACCAAACAATGCAATTAGCACTCCAGGTATTCCTAAAAAATACTTAGAATATCTTGGATCGTTAATGGCCTTTCTTATATATCTGGCTAACAGAAAATAACTACCTTCAACGCCCAGATGCTGTTCAACTATAACTCTTCTTAAGCCAGCTATTGGCGCTAATTCTCTTAAAACCTCTGCAATCAACAATTCGTCTGTACCATCGCTAACTAAATATAACTCAACATTATTACCAATCTTATCTATTAATTGTTTAACCCTATCTTTAACTAACATTTGAGCTAACATTGTATTAGTTGGATGACCTCCTACAATAGCTATATCAGGGTCTTTAGATGTACTTTTCATGTTTTCATATAAATTTAACCCAGCAAATATAGCGTTAGTATCTGCATCTTCTGGTCTTTTTTCCGCAAATTCTAAAGCTGCTCTCATAACTTCTTCTTTTCCATAGACTAGAGATTTACCAGTAACACTGCCTATATCATCATCTATATCTATGATTAATATTAATGGCTTTTTTACATTATCAGCCACAATCCTTGCCCAGTTATTTATATTAAACCTGAAATAATAATATTTTCTTTTGGCATCAATTTATTGCTAGCCTCATAAAGGGGAGGCTTTCATTTGAATGATAAATATTACATAATCATATCTTTAAATAATTAAAACCCTAAATTTTCTTAGCTAAATGCCTGTAAATCGTGTTTTTAAAATAATGTATAAAAATCAATAAATCTATTTTGATAACTGATAGCAAATATAAAGTCAAACGAAATATATTATCTTTAATATAAGATTTTTAAAAAATTTATTATATTTCTTTTATTTAACACGAGTTTATTATCTCTGGTTATTAGCTTAGTAAAGTGCTAGAAAAGGTGAAAAACTATGGCTGGAAAGTATTATGATTTAGAATTTGATGAATCTTTCATAAATGAGCTAAAGGAAACTCTAGCATATATGGTAAATCCTGTTACAATAAGCGTATTTGTAAGCAATGATTGTGAAACTTGTGAAGATACAATAAAATTAATAAAAACGATTCAAGATGCTTCACCAGTTAAAAATGGCAAAAAGATGATAGAGGTAAACATATATAACAAAAATAATCCTGAAGATCTAAAAGAATTTGAAAAACAGGGTGTCGAAAGAGTACCAGCTGTTACATTAATTAATGGCTTAATAAAATATAGCGGTATACCTGCTGGAGAAGAGATTAGAGGGTTTATTGAGACTATTATGAGAATAAGTGAAAATGACAGTGGATTAGAAAAAGAAACAAGAGAGGAGTTAGCAAAACTAAATGGTAAAGTACACATAGAAACTGTAATTACACCTTCATGTCCATATTGCCCTTATGCAGCATTATTGGCTAACATGTTTGCATATGAAGCATATAAGCAAAACAATCCGAAAATATTATCAGAGACTGTAGAAGCATATGAAAACATGGATATAGCAGAAAAATATGGAGTAATGAGCGTACCAGCAATAGCATTAAACGGTGTCATGTCATTTGTGGGAGTTCCATATGAAGAAGATTTCGTGTCATACATAAAGGCAGCTGCAGAAAACAAGCTAAAACAAATGACTCCAAAAGAAGAAGGAGAAGCGACTGGAATCTAATCCTTCAAATTTCTTAGTAATTTATTTTTAATTGATTCCTTAATCATATATAACTTAGCATGACAATAACATCCAGATGGTGTAGGAATTCTATACATACCATTACTTTCAATTATGTTATAACATCCTAAATAAGAGCATATCTCTATTTTATCTGTTTTAATTTTAGGTATCAATTCAACAATGGAATCATTGTTAGTTACATTAAATATTTCAAATTCAATAGATTCATCATATATTCCAGATAATATAACAGTTGAAGAACCGCTGCGTATATGATTTATAAGCTCAAAACCATATGGAAAATTAATGATAATTTCAATTAACGATCTAAATGATGCTATAAGACCTCCATTAATTATATAAAATGGTTTATCAGTATTTACTTTTAATTCTCCTGGTGAAATTTCTATTCCCATGCCATACTTTGAAACTAAACCAATAAAACCATCAGATTCCAAAACAAAAACATTAGTTTCAATATATTTTTTATTATATGAGTGAAACTTAAAAAATCTAAATGGATATAAAATATAATATTTTATGTCATAAAGAGGGATGTTAAAAATTAATTCTTTTTCATGATCAAAAACATAAAATATGTTTTTATTATTAAACAAATCACCAACATTTGTTTCATATAGATTCTTAGTTCCAAATGAAAAACTGTTTATAACATTAAACTCAAGTGGTCCTAATCTAAGTATGAAGTTATTCTTACTGCTCTTTAATTCTATGCAATCTTGTTTTTTTACAGCCCTAAATGGTTCAGAACTTCTTATGTATATTTTTTTATGGTTATATTGAAAGCATTCTCCATAATCTAATTCTGCATCTACAGGAACTATTGAACTCCAACCTAATGGATTTATTATATAATCGCTTTTTACATTACTTTGTGGTGTAAATTGATTATAGTTAAATGATAAATTTTTTGTAGGTCTATCAGGTATTTCTGAAATTAAACCGCCTTCATTTATATTTATTTTATATAAATTGCAACAATTCCACGATAAATGAATGTTTTTATCAAGATTTATATCGTAAATTTTATTATTATTCGCTATAGCTGGAAATGTTGGAATAGATAATATCTTGCTATTAAATTTATTACCCTCTATAAAGTTCTTATATAAACTAAACCATTGTTCAAATATTTTATCCATAATTTACTCCCTCAATTATTTTTATCTTATTTATTATTTATCATATCTTAGTTTTCCCTTATTTTCATAATTAAAAACATATATAATAAGATCATATTTTAAACATCTTATTAAAATTTAATACAAAATTTTTAAAATTGTTTAAAAAAATTATTAAATCAATACACATATGCTATTACAATACCGCCAATTTTTTTAACTAGCGCATCTTTATGAGTCATTACGCCTTGATTAGTAGATACTATTAAATGACCTAAATCTCTGCTAGCAAGATATCTTCTTAAGTTTTCAGGTAATGTTAATAACTCATTGTATTTAATCGAAA
>DAXV01000002.1:17715-21774 GCA_002506595.1 Acidilobaceae archaeon UBA158 | reverse complement strand
CCATCATCTATGTATTCGAACTCTCCAATATAACCTTCTTTTTGAAGCACCTTTAATACTGAAGCTGATAGCTTTGATGCAGACATCAATATTACCTCTCTTTCTCCTCTAAGCTCTGCATTCATTATTGATGATAAGTGATTAGACAAAACATCTACCATATCTTATCACCTACTTATATTTCTTAAATCCTAATGTTGGAGCAACTTCTCTAAAGCATTGCCTACACAAATACAAGCCATATTTCTGTATAACTGCATCTCTTGTTCCGCACCTTTGGCACTTTTGTGCCCCTCTACCCATGCTTTTTACCTTTGGTGGCTTATATTTCCCCATTCATTTTCACCTCATATAAATGTTACTCCAAATTCTTTACTAAGCAATACCATTGTTTCTTCTGGCTTTACCCTGTGCCTTAAAGGCATATTAGCGGTTTTTATTTTTCTCTTTTCTATCCTATAACCTGGCTTCTCAATGGTTATTATTACATCCATACCTACGATTCCTATTTCTGGATCATATCTAGCTCCAGGTAACAATATATATTCTGTTATTCCAAAACCTACATTGCCAAACTTATCAATACTATTTTTCTTAATTCTATATCCAACGGCTTCGAGAGCTTTCTTTAAAAATGCATATGCTTTTTCTCTTCTCAAAGTTACCATTGTTGCTATATTTTCACCTTTCCTGACTCCAAAAGCTCTAACAGTTTTCTTTGCTGCCCTTAAAGATGCTTTTTGACCTGTTAATTGTGTTAATAATTCTTGAACTTTTACTAATTTCTCTCCTCCTTGGCCTAAAGCTATATTTACAGTTACCTTTGTTATCCTAGGTTTAGTCATAGGATTTTCTTCCCATGATTTTAATATTTTATTTACCTCATCTTCACTTAATGCTATGCTCATAATTCAACCTCACCTGGTAGGGATATAACTGGTTTTTCTTTACCTACAATTAATATATAGTCAAGAATCGTCTGAATTCTCTTACCATTTTTCCCTTCCAAAGTAGCTGTGCTACTTTTTCTTCCCCATTGCCTATTAATTGAAACCAGTCTTCCCAATCTTCCTACGTTCTTGCCCCATATAACTAGTGCATAATCTCCAATTTGAAAAGGTATATGCTCTTTGATATCTTGATTTGGTAATGTTATTAATAGTGTATCTAATGTCTTATAGGGAACTTCTTTCTTTTCTCCTTCTTTAAATTGTAATAATATATTACGCCCTCCACTTAAATTTAATTGTACATTATTACCTTTAACTACAGTCTTATTTTCAATCCTTACCGGTTTAAGACTTGCTTCTTCTTTTGTTATTTTATAAAGTCTAAGATAATCTATAGGATAAGGTATAACCCTATAATATTCATCGTTTTCAGGTATTTCTAAAACATCCATAGCACTAAGAGGATATTTATAATCTTTCACAACCTTTCCGTCAACCTTAATTTTTCCTTCGTTAATTATCTTAATAGCTTCTTTACTTGTTTCTGCATATTTCAATATATCCCTTAAAACAATCAATAAAGGCAAGCTTTGCTCTGCCTTATGAGGCCCTGGTGATGGCTTAGGAGTCCAAGGTCTTAACTTTCTTTCTATTGGCCAAAATTGAGGTGCAGTTATTCCTTTAATAGACCTAGATCCTCCCATGTTACCCATTTGTCTTCACCTCTTTTTCAGATTTTTCTCTTTCTTCGCTTGATTCTTGAACCTTAGTGGTCTCACTTTGTGTTTCTTGCATTTTTCCTCCTCTCCTCTGCACTATTTTCTTTCTTTCTTCATCTTTTAAATCTAAATCGGTTATTTCTAAGTTCCATGGTCTAAACTTCACTGGTATTTCTGTTCCATCAGCCTTTTTCCTTGTTATACCTTCTATCTTCACAAACAATCTCTTTAAATCTACTTCAGAAACCTTTCCTGTTTTACCCTTATATGATCCTTTTACAACCCTAACCTTATCCCCTACCTTTACTGGCATGTTTCTAATCCCAAATTTATTCCTTAACTCTTTGCTTAATGGAACAGTAACCAGTTTATGTCTTAAATGTAAAGGCATGTTAAATAAATATTTTCTTTGTTTCTTTGGTATAGATGAACTTATCATTTACATCACCTCATATAATAGAGGTTGCAAGCTTTGCAACAGTTGGCCACCTCTCTGCAACCTCTTTTGGTATAGCCCCTCTTATTTCACTTCCTTTTGGAGTACCATCTGGATTTACTAAAACTAACGCATTATCATTGAATGAAATCCATGTACCATCTGATCTCCTATAAGGTCTTTTCTGCCTTATAACAACAGCATAGCTAATTTGCTTTCTAACTTGAGGGGTACCTTTTTTAATGGAAACTACAACTAAATCTCCTACAGTTGCTCCTGCTAACCTTCTTACTCTAGTTTTTACTAAAGGAACATCTACTATCAAAGCTTCTTTTGCACCACTGTTATCAGCAACTGATGCAACTGAACCTACTTGAAGACCTGCGCTAAATCCTCTTCTAGATAGCACTGCACCATATTTCTTTTTCTTTGGCATTTGCCATTACACCCCTGCTTATATTTTACCTAAAATTACAAACTTAATAGTTTTTGATAAAGGCTTCGTTTCTCCAATTATTACTTTATCTCCTTCCTTTATTTCTAAGCATTCGGGAACATGTACTAGTTTCTTCTTTTTTCTCCATTCATACCTCTTATATTTACGATCATAATATAAATATTCATGCCTTACTACAGCACTTCCTTTAGCTCTTAATTTTTCAACAATTCCTTCTAATAGTACACCTCTAACTCTAAGTGATCCATGCCATGGGCAATTTGGATCACTGCAACTTTTTGATGGGGGACTAACCCCAGGTATCTGTAAATTCTTTATCACTTTCTGCTCCGGCATTAAGCTTACACCCATCGCGTTTCTTATTTTACCGCACATCAAAAAGTAAAAAATGATACTTATAAACTCTATTGGAACTTTTCGCATTGTGCGCTAAGTATCTAACTATAAAGAGATTCAACTATATTAATCTAATTAATTATTATATATTACATCATATTTTTAATTTCTTTTTATCTAAATATTAATTAAAAACATTATGTTTTAAATTATTTTAGGATTTTCCTAACTCTATCTTCTGGCCTTCCTATTAAATCGTCTCCTGAAACAATAATTTTTTCGTTATTAATTCTAAACTCAAATATTGCTCCTTTTTTTAATATGAGCTTCTTTTCTTTGTCTTCACAGATAACAATCGCATTTTTTGTTTCATACAAAATTTTTCCACATTTACCTTCTATAGAAGGATCCAAATGTTTAATTACACATACATCTAAGCCTATTATTTCATGATATAATAAATTTTTCTTATTTATTTTCAAAAAAGATCACATTTATTTATTCTGAGACTTTTTCTTTTCATTAAGTAATGTTAAAATCCTTGCCTTATTTTTCTTAAGCTGTTTTATTCTAGCAGGATTATCAAGAGAACCTGTCGATGCTTTATGTCTCAATATAGTTAATTCTGAATCTATATCATTTAATGTCTTCTTAATTTCATCCTCTTGCATTTTCTTTAAATCACTCATTTTGAGTCTGTACTTCCCCACCTTCCTCAACCTCCGTTTCTTTTATTTCTTCTATCATTTCTTCCAATTTTTCTTGGCCTTCAGTAGATTTAATTTCTTCTACTTGCTCCTTTAAGGATTGTACTACATTCTTTATCTCATCTTCTCCTTTTTCATATATATGAGGCATCGATGCTTGTTGTTTAACTATAATAACTCTTACCCCATAAATACCTTGGGGCAATTTTGCATGAGCAACTGCCTTATCAACATATTGATCTACTATATCTCCAGTTTTTATAACCTTACCCATTTGCAGTTTTTCGAATTTAGCTCTCTCATTAGTTAGTTTACCACTTATAACTATTTCTGCTCCAATTGCTCCAGCTTCAATAATTCTTCTTAGAGTTGCCATCGCTACTCTTCTAAAATGATAACCCATTTCTAAAGATCTAGCAACTCTAAATGCTTGAATTCTTGCATCCAATTCCAT
>DAXV01000002.1:5935-17623 GCA_002506595.1 Acidilobaceae archaeon UBA158 | reverse complement strand
CTAGTACCTAAACCGCTTTGGATTAAGTGAACACCAGAATAACCTGCTGAGTAGAAATTTTGAGCCAAATATTCATCTATTTTGGCCCTAAGCATTGCCTGATCCAGAAAATATTTTTTTATTCTAGACATAATCTTAACCCTCCATCCTAACTATTACTTCAATATTAGATCTAAATTTTCTAATTATATCTGCCCTACCAAATGCTCTGGGCATAGCCCTTTTTAATGTAAGACCCTTGCTTACTCCTATATGATATATTACTAATTTATCAATTTCTAATCCTTTGTTATCAGCATTGTTTTCAGCATTTTTAAGGACATTCAAAACATACTTCGCTGCCTTTACTGGGTATCTCCCTGAAGGAACCCCCCATCTATCACTTAAACCTCTTCTATGTGAAACTTTTTTATTTGATCTTCTAAATGGCACAGGTTCTTTTTGTTTTATAACATTTTCTAAAAATGTTTCTGCCTTTTTTAAATTCATACCTTTTATTGCTTTTGCAATCTCTACAATTACTTTAGGGTGTACAGGAACTTCCCTTATAACAGCTTTTGCTACCTTACTTTCATCTTGTAATTTTATAGAATAATTCCATTGTGACATATTTATCACCTTACACCTTTGCAGCTACATGCAAGCTGCTCTTTGAGGCCTTTAATCCAGGCTCTCCATGATGTACTGTTTTTGTTGTATGACTATATTCTCCAAGTCTATGACCTATCATTTCTGGTATTATCTTAACAGGTACGAACTCCTTACCATTATATACAGCTATAGTTAATCCTATCATTTCTGGTAGAATAACTAAATCTCTAACATGTGTTTTAATTACGACATTTTCCTTACTAGGATCTTGCTGTATAATTTTTCTTAATGCTCTTATTTTTGATAAAAGAATCTTTTGAGATGGAGTAAAACCCCTAACCAAGCTTCTTCTTGATCTAGAGGGGAAAAGCTTAACAAGTTCATCCATAGGCATATTTAATAATTCTTCCAAAGTCTTCCCTCTGTATTTAAATCGCTTCCATTCTGGTTTTAGCTCTATTGCCATTCCTTTCACCTAACTGGCACTCTCACTTACTAGCAATTCCTAGTTATTTAAATACCTTTAAAAATTCTTTTATGCTGTTATGAAATAAAATTTATTATTTTATTTAATTTTAAAATGTTTTATAGATTTAGTATGTTGGTACCTCAAATTGTTTAATCCTAACTTGAGTAACAATATCAATAGATTCTAATATCGATTTTAATTTATCTGAATCAATAGAACTTTGGCTTATATCAATTATAAAAGTACATTCTCCTTCTTCTCTCCTTGTTATCGATGTACACCTATTTGAAATAATATCGATTTTATATTCTGCTAGTTTATCAATAACTTTTGCTAATGAACCCGGCTTGTCTATCATATCAACATTTAACTCCAAAACCTTTGCATTTTCAGATAATATAGGATTTATTACTATTTCTTTTTTGTCACCATCTGCCAATAATGCAACTAACATACCTGGCTCAATTCCCAGACTTTCCCTCATAGTTTGGGGTATTGTTATTCTTCCTTTTGAATCTACCTTAACTATACCAGTTAACCTACTGCTTGACATACCATGCACCTCATATTAAATTAATCCCTACCTAATTCAGTCATCTGTATATTAAGAGATTAAGAAGAAGGTATAAAATTTTACTTTTTATAACAGTTTTTAATCTAAAATAAAAAATTTTAGAAAGTATTAAGTAGTTTTTTAATTTATATAAATAATTATTTTGCGGTCAGAGTGAGACTAGGTATTTCATCTTCTCCATCATGGGTTGCCCACGTCATCATACCGCATTGTATAAAATTAACCTCAATTCCTTATATATTAATTTCTTTCAATAAATTNNTTTGCATCATTTCTTGCCTTTTCTAATATTTTATCTATATTATTTAAGAAATCATCAGGTAATTTCTTAAATATTGGAGCAATATTACTTATTTTCATTCCTGGGCTTATTTTATTATTTATAGAATATTCAAAGTTTATTTCTTTTATGCTAGAGTTATATCCAAGTTGTTTCCAGATAGTATTTGATGTTGATGGTATAAAGGGATAAAGTAATAATGCTAAATCTTTTATTATATTAGTTGAATTATAAATCACACCTTTTGCTAATTCTAAATCTTTACGATATAAATCCCATGGAGCTCTATCATTTAAATATTTATTCCCAAGCCTAGCTATTTCTAAGATATAGTCTGTTGCTCTCTTAAGTCTTACTTGATCCATATTGCTTTTATATTCATTTATATAATAAATAACTTTTTCATTCAAATCTAAATCTACATCTTCTAATTTTTTGGGTTCTGGTATAACTCCATCAAATCTAGACTTAACTAATGAGAGAACCCTATATACGAAATTACCAATGTCATCATTAAGTTCATTATTAACAATTTTTACAAATTCTTTCCATGTAAAGTTAGAATCTCCTCCTTCAGGTCTAGTTCTTATCAATGCCCAACGCCAATACTCAGCCGGGGCTATCTTTAAAGCCTCATCTAGCCAAACTCCTATCTTTCTGCTTTTACTAAACTTTTGTCCTTCATACATTAAATACTCTGTAGAGTTAATATCCCATGGAAGCACATAATCATCATCAGCTGCTAAAAGCAATGCTGGTAATATTATTGAGTGAAATGGTATATTGTCTTTTCCAATAAAATAGATAGATCTAGTTTCTTTATTTTTCCAATACTCCTTCCAGGCATTTTCATCATTTTTTAAATTTAATAAATATTCTTTAGTTGCACTTAAATAGCCTAATAATGCATCAAACCAAACATAAATAGTTTTTCCTTCAGTATTTGGAAAAGGAGACTCAATACCCCATGATATATCTCTTGTAATGCTTCTTGGTTTTAATCCATGTTTTATCCATGAGATACTATAATTTTTCACATTATCACTTAATTTATTATTATTGTTAAGCCAATTCAATAATTTGTCCTGTACTTTTGTTAAGTCTATAAAGTAGTTTGTAGTCTTTTTCCATATAGGTGTTGACCCACATAATGCACACCTTGGATTTATTAAATCTTTTGGAGTTAAAAGTCTGCCACATCTATCACACTGATCTCCATGAGCAGATTCGTATCCACAATATGGGCAAGTACCAATTACATACCTATCAGGTAAAAACATTTTGTCGTTTATGCAATATGGTAATTCTTCTTCCATAGGAAATATATAACCTTTTTCATATATTTTTAATAAAAATTCTTTGACAAACTCCTTATGAACTTTGCTTTCTGTTCTTGAGAACAAGCTAAATTCAAAGTTAAATTCATTAAAAAGTTTAACCATATATTCATGAACTTGATCAGTTAACTCTTTTGGAGTGACCTTTCTTTTTCTTGCCTCCAATTCTATAGGAGTGCCATGCTCATCACTACCAGTTACAAATATGACATCGTTTCCCAATGCTTTAAGATATCTTGAATATACATCAGCACTTAATAAATGAAGAACAGTACCTAAATGTGGAATAAAATCTGAATACGGCCATGCTGATGCAACTATGTATTTCATTAACCACTCCCTCTTGATCTCAAAACTAAATTTTAGCCTCAATATATTAAGCTTTATCTATAAACTAATAAAACAATTATTTCACAATTTTTGCAGTATTTAAAAAACTAATTTTAAGCATATTCCCTCCATGTATATCCACATTTAGTACATCTATAAAACCTTGTTGGAGGCTCATCTGCCGCTCTTGTTTGTATCATCCACGCCAATAATTCATCATTTCCACATCTGGGACATCTAATGCTTCCCTTTACTAATTGAGCGGTAGGCGGAGGTGCATTAGAATCTACTACAATAGTTTTATCTTTTGGAGTATGTTGTATCTTTTCTTTTACTTTAAGGTTATTTGATAAACTACTTTGATCCACTTCTATTTTATATCCACATTTTGGGCAAACTAAATAGAGCTTACCATTAATATGTTTTGGTTTCATTAGACTTCCACATTTTGGGCAAAACATCATGGATCCTTGTACCATTTTTCGCATCACCTATTCTTACTAATTATGCATTAGAACTATTAATTCCATTTACTTCTCTCTCTATACTATTAAGAAGGTCTTTTTTAATGGTCTTAGGATTCCTCTCTTTAGATCTTACATAAGAATATTTTGTTTTACTCCCATTACACTCTATAATGTCAGACAACAATGCCATACAATAGGGACAAACCCTTATAAATTCTTTATTGTTTATCCTACATAAAGTTGTTCTAACCTTTCTTTTACAAATATCGCAATATTCCCAAGATAAGGTTATTCTCAATTTTTTTCCCTTAATTTTCTATGTTAATTTTGAGTTTATAAGGATAATTAAAAACGGTTATTGTAAACATAACTAAAATCTTCTATTCTTTGTTTTTTCTTCCTTAATTGCATAAATACCCACTATTTTTCTTATGTTACCGTTGTTATCACATGGGCCTTCCATTAATCCAACAAAATCACCTTGCCTAAAATCTCTAGTTGTAATCATACCGTTACAATCCTCTACTGTAACGAATTTTGGTCTTTTTTGTGTCTCAACTAGTTTTCTTAATTCATTTGCTTGTCTTATAGTTAATAATATTACTATAACTAAAACTACCAAGAGTAAAATAGCCTGATAATAAAAGTTTATACCAAAAAAGCTGCTCATTGCCCAACACCTGATGTATTGCCAATACCGGCAATAACTACTGTTTCTCCTGGTTTTGATTCTTCTTCTATTATTTGTTTAACTCTTTCAACAGCCTTGTCTGTACCATCTAATATTTTCTTATCCATTGCCATTATAGCTTCATCCATTCCCATTTTAACTATAACTGCTCTCAAAGGTATATTGTATTCTGTTGCTATTCTTTCAAACATGATTTTTTCAGGGCCTGGATCTCCTATAGCTGCACCAACTCCTTCTGCTACGCTACCTGTTTCTTCTCCTTCAAACTTTAATGCAGCATCAACAGTTATCAGTAATGAAACTTTTTCTCCTTTAGCTAAGGCCTCTTTAATTATTTTTGCTGTTGCTTCTCCAGGTCTTCCAACAGTTGATCCTGGACCTTTAGCTTTAACAAGTATTATTTTTCTACCATTATATTCTGTTTCTGTTGAAACCGTGTCTTCATCTATTTCCCTCCAATCTGTTTTATAGTTGCTTAACTTAAGCGCAACAATTGGGCCTGCCCCATCTCCAACAGGAACTCCTTCTAGAAAATCATCTAGAGCTTTTCTATAAATGTTAGCAATCTGCATAATCTGTGGCATCATTAAAGAAAGATACATAATCATGTACCAATTTTTAGTCTTGTCACTACTCAATAATATATGTTGAACATATTTATATATTAAAAACAACGCAGATGATATTTCAGCTGCCGTAGATGCAATACTTCTAGTAACATCATTAGCTTCTGGCATTGATATTTCAAATGTTTGTTTGAATTTAGTATCTCTTAAATTAACAATATGTCTTAATCTGTTTATTATATCAGTAGGCTCTATATTAACTGGATCTATAGCAAAAAAGTCAATAAGCCTATCTAAAGTCTTAGAAGCATCTTTTGCCTTGTTTTTATTCATAAATTCAATAGTTTTATTTCTGGCAGTATTAGCCATATCGTTTAAAATTGCAAGTTTATTCTTTATATCGGCTTTCCACCAATATACTTGCAAGTAGTTCCCAAAGCCGAATAAATATAAGACAAATATCAACACCCATACTACGTTAATTAGCAGATAAACCCAATTTTCTATAGCTGTAATACCGACCAATAGACCCACCGTTCCTATTTTTTCCCCCACAGTTTTGTTTTTATCCAGAGCTTAAAGATTATAACAAATATTAAAAATTATTTTGGAAATATTAATTTACAATCTAATATCTTTATAAAATATGAGTAAATCAGAGTGTAGTTACAATTACTTTATCATTAAGAATCAAAAATGTATGCTCATATTGAGCAACTATTCCCTTGCCTGCCTCGATAAGTATTGGATAATCTACTAAAGCCTTCTGCCTAACCAGCTCATTTATTAAATGCTCAATCTTTGATTGCTCAAATTCTTTTGCTAACCACCTTGCAGCAAATGGTAGAGTACTATAATTTTTTTCTATATAATCTAATAATAGCTTGGCATCTTCAGAAATTGCCTTTGGCTTTCTGCCAGTTAATGAATATATAAAAGCTTTTGGACCATCTATTACAAATCCTTTACCAAAAGTTCCAAAAGGTTCTATGGCAACTTGCGTTCCAGGTCTTAATCTTTTATAAAACATTGTTCTATCAGGATAATTCGGTATGCTTTCTCCAGCATGTAAATTATACCTTGATATCGTATGTCCTGTTAAATTTTTTATTGGCTTGAATCCTCCACTCTTAATTGACATTTCTATTGTTTTTCCTATATCATAAATTGAGATATTAGGCTTCATTATACTAATCACATTCTCAAGTGCCTTCTTTACAGATTGGGCAAGTTCCTTAAACTGATCTCCAATAACAACTGATGTTGCAGTATCAGATAAATATCCATCAACACTAGCCCCTACGTCTATTTTTATAACACCTATATCTGGTATTTTCATATCATCTTCTATACCAGGAGTGTAATGTGCCGCTATCTCATTAATTGATAAATTACACGGAAAAGCAATATTAGCTCCCTTTTTTACAATATAGTTTTCAACCTCATCACATATTTCTCTAGAACTGGCACCGGGCTTTACTAATGATGCACCAAGATCTCTTGCCTCAGCACCTATTTTACCTGCTTTAATCAGTTTTTCTATTTCCTCATTACTAAACATTTATCTCCCCAAACAAAAAATTAAATTAAAACTTAATATTCTCGCATAATATAAAATTTATTTGGTGAGCAAGTTGGGTAGTTTAGTTTATTATGGTCATTCAGCATTTGAAATAAATTCCGATGGTAAAAAAATATTAATAGACCCATGGGTTACAAATCCAAGATCAGTAATAAAACCAGAAAAAATTAAAGATGTAGATCTAATAGTTTTAACACATGGTCATGATGATCACATAGGAGATACTTTAGAAATAATGAAGAATAATCCCAAATCAAAAGTTGTTGCTATCTTTGAGCTAGCTAATTATATAGCACAAAAGTTAAACGATGAAAATAGAGCTATAGGGGGTAATATGGGAGGACCTATTATTATCGACAACATAAAAATAGCATTAGTTCCAGCAAATCATAGCAGTGAAGGTTATGGAGAACCAACAGGAGCTGTTATCATAACAAAAGAAGGAACAATATATCATGCTGGAGATACTGGAATTATGTCAGAGATGCAATTAATTGGAGAGATATATAAGCCAGATATCGCTTTATTACCTATAGGAGGTCATTTTACTATGGATCATAACGAAGCAGCTAAAGCTGTTGAAATGATTAAACCTAAAGTTGCAATACCCATGCACTATGGCACATTCCCGGTATTATATGGAGATCCTGAAGAGTTTAAGAAAATAGTTATATCAAGAGGTCTAAATACTAATGTAGTTATATTAAAGCCTGGAGAAAAATATGAATTCAATTTTTAATTTAACTCATACAATATAGTTTTAAAACTTTCTAATTCTTTTTAAAAGATGCAAAATAAATTAGGTGCAAAAGATGGTAAGAGTTGCAGTAATAGATGAAGACAGCTGCAAACCAAAAAAATGCAACTACGAATGCATAAGTGTTTGCCCTATTAATAAAAGCAAGAAAGGTATTGCAATAGATGCCGATATGGCATCTAAAGGTAAACCTACAATATATGAAGATATTTGTATAGGTTGTGGCTTATGTATAAAAGCCTGTCCTTTTGATGCCATATCAATAGTTAATTTACCTGAAGAACTTGAAGAAGAAGCTGTTCATAGGTATTCAGTAAACGGATTCAAACTATATGGTTTGCCTATACCTAAGGCAGGTCAAGTTGTAGGTATTTTAGGTAAAAATGGAACTGGAAAAACTACTGCTATAAAAATTCTTGCAGGAGAAATAAAACCAAATTTAGGAATTTTAGATAGACAAGTAGAATACGATGAAATTATAAAAAGATTTAGGGGCAGCGAATTGCAAACATATTTTCAAAAATTAGCCAATAAAAAAATCAGAGCAGCCCATAAAATACAATATATAGACTTAGTTCCAAGGCATTTAAAGGGTGATGTTAAAACTTTATTGCAAAAGGCTGATGAAAGAGGTATAGCATTAGATTTAGGCAAACAATTACATTTAGATAAAATTTTTGATAGAGATGTGAGAAATTTAAGCGGTGGGGAACTTCAAAAATTAGTAATAGCAGCTACATTAAGCAAAGAAGCTGATATCTATATATTTGATGAACCTAGTAGCTATCTAGATGTTAAAGAAAGGATAAACGTTTCTAAGCTAATAATGAATGAAGCTAAAGGAAATAAATACTTTTTGATAGTTGAACACGATTTAGCTGTTTTAGACTATCTAAGTGATTTCATACATATAATATATGGAGACCCTGGAGTCTATGGTATTGTTTCAAAGCCTTATGGAGTAAGGGTTGGAATAAACAATTATTTAGATGGTTATTTGCCTTCAGAAAACATGAGAATTAGAAAGGAGCCCATACAATTTAGAAAAATTGCTTCAGAAGGCATAGTTGATACAAATTATAAACCATATAAATATTTGGAATGGGATAATGTAAATATATCAAGAGGCTCATTTAAATTAGATGTAGACTCAGGATATGTTATGAATGGAGAAGTTATCGGAATTATTGGGCCAAATGCCATAGGAAAAACTACTTTCATTAAATTCCTAGCAGGAGAAATAAAACCAGAAAACGGTAATATTATAGCATATAAAGAACTTAAAATTAGTTATAAACCACAATACATTGGTCCTGAAATGTTTCCTGAAGGATTAACCGTTGAGGATATATTAAGAAACGCAAACCCTGAGTCAATTATTCCTAACTCGTGGTTGTATTTAGAGTTAATACAAAAGTTAAACTTAAATAGGATGTTCGATAGAGAAGCAAGATCTTTAAGTGGAGGAGAAATGCAAAAGCTTGCTATCGCTGCATCATTAAGCTCAAACGCAGATCTTTATTTACTAGATGAGCCTTCTGCACATTTAGATGTTGAAGAAAGACTTGCAGTAGCTAAAATAATTAGAAGATTAACAGAAATAAGGAAGGTTACAGCTTTTGTCGCAGAACATGATATAATTATACTTGATTTTATAAGCGATAGAATAATTGTATTTAATGGTAATCCAGGTATTTATGGCCATGCTGAAGTTCCTAAGGATACTAAAAAAGCTATGAATCAACTTCTATCAGAGCTAAAAATCACTATCAGAAGAGACGCAGAAAGTGGCAGGCCTAGAATAAATAAGGAGGGTTCTTATTTAGACAGAATGCAAAAAACAAAAGGCGAATTTTATGCTACAGTATAATAATAAATCTTTATGAACAGATCTTTAATTATTCATTTTTTATATCGTTTGTAATATATTCTCCTAACTTATCCTTACATCCATATTTCAAACATATTTTACTTATAAATTTCAGTATTCTACTTGCTTCTCCTTTTTCAGATTTGGACACAACTTTTCTAACTGCAATTATTATGTCTTCTAATTCTTTTGGTTCAAATGAATCATAAACTAATGCCTTTGCATATGCCTCTATAAGATCAATAGTTTTTTTATCTGCAAGCTCAAATTCAGATTTTTTATTTTTAGCTAAATAAAGCTCATATAACATTATTGCGCCAGCGTTTGATACATTTAACGCTGTATATTTTTTTGATGATGGTATTGTGCATAATAAATTGCATTTCTTTAATTCATCCCTTGTTAGACCCACACTTTCTCTGCCCAAAACCAATGCTACTCTTCCATTAACTTTTTCTGCAAGTTCTGAAAGTTGTCTTGATGTAATGGGAATTCTTAAAACATCTCTTGCGGAGCTTTCATCTGAAGTACATATAGATAAATCTACACCTTCTAATGCCTTATCTAGATTATCAACAACATTAACATCATATATTTTATTTGAAGCTTTTACAGCCCATCGAGAAGACTCGTATGCACTTGCAAGCGGGGACACCAAATATATCTCATCAACATCAAAGTTTTCCGAAAGCCTTAGCAAATACCCTAAATTTACTGATCCTTCTATTCCTACCATTATTAATCTCAATGTTTTCATTTCTTTCTCCTAATTTAAATAGAATATTATTATGGTTTATTTTCTTATATACTACAAATTAACGTCTCTATTATATGATTAATTAAGGATTTACATTATTGTTATAGATTAAAATATATTTTAAGTCAAACTATTTAAAATCAATTAGTTATAAAGTAGGAAAGCTTTTTTATTCAATAAATATAGAATTTAAAAAGGTGTAGAAATTGGCGATTGAAAATATAATTCAAGTTGTAAAAAATACTGAACTTGCAGCTAATAATGCATTTTCTTCATCTCCTTATCTTAAATATGCAGTTGCTGCTGATTGGACTGCAATTTCTGCATATGCAATTGTTCTTATAATTACCTTAACAATATATAATTCCAAGAAAGAAAAAGAAAGGGCAAGCAATGTCGCTTTAGTTATTGTCAGCATAGCAAGCAAAAAAGTTAAGAATGTTCTCTATAAAAACATAAATTATCATAAAAAATTGAAAATACCTACATACCTTGTTATAGATGAGGGGGCAGAGCTACAGGAAGAACTTTCTAAATTAAATGGAATTAATCTTGTTATAGTTCCTAAATCCTTTAGAAAGGATTTATTTGGAAAGGGAAGGGCTCTAAGGTATTTTGTTCAAAATTTTGTTAAACCAGATTTTTGGTATGTATTTCTTGATGATGATAATTTAATATTGAATAACTCTTTCTTATATGAAATACCATACTACGAAAAGAAAGGTTATGTAGCCTTTAATCCTGTTCTTTTACCTAGAAAAGGTAAATCTTATATGGCATACATTATGGATTTTGCTAGATATCTAGACGACATTTCATTTTTTAGGTTTTTTACAGGTTTAGTTAGAAAACCATATGTAGGACTCCATGGCGAACTATTAGGAGTTAAAGGTTCATTCCTTTTAGATGTTAATGCATTTGATAAGCCTAGTAAGGTTGAAGACTTCCTTTTTTCCATAGATGTAGTCAAAAATAAAGGCAAAACTTGGCAAAGCAATACAAAGGTTAGCATCTTAAGTCCAAATTCTATAAAAGATTTAATAAAACAGAGAGCTAGATGGTATTCTGGTATGATGGAAGATTCTAGATATGCGCCGGTAACCATGAGATTTATTATAGCCATTAAAACTTTTTCCAGAACTCTTGGCTTAATTGGATTATGGATATTGCTTCCTTTTGTTAATTATTATACTGCTGTCTTGATTTTAATACCAAGCAGTGTTGTGTATTGGACTGTTTATATTTACGGTGTAAAGAAATCAGGTAAGCTAAGATATATAATAACCTTACCAATATTTGGTTTATTGGAAGGTCTAGGATTAATTTATGGATTAACTAGAATAGGTAAAAAAGAATTTATAATTATTGATAAGAGTTTCTGATATTATTCTAAAGGATTCCTTTAAGTAGAGAGATT
>DAXV01000002.1:0-5847 GCA_002506595.1 Acidilobaceae archaeon UBA158 | reverse complement strand
GGTAATTTCTCATTAATAAAACATAAAATTATAAATATGGTTTTATTTTAGTAAAAGAATCGCTTTTTTAAGAGCCTCGTTCTTTGAATTAGGGTCGTTGCTAGTACATGCTTCAACTAAGTATGATAATATTTTATATATGTTTACTATTTCTTTTCCTTGGCCCTTAACTGAAGAATCAATGTTTTTTACATTTGCAGACAAAGAATCTACAAGCAATTCCAATACAGACACTACATCTTCCATATCTTCATGTTCATGCTCGTGTTCATGTTCATGCTCATGCTCTGTCTCAACTTCCTCAACAATTTTTTCTAAATCCTCTTTTTTCTTTGGTAGCTCCATCCTTTTTCTTTCGCTACTCAATTCTAACACCCATTTTTCATTAATTTAATTTTAAACGTAGAATTATTAATTTTACCTTATTTTTAGAAAATAAAATAATTTTTAAAATTAAAATTCTACATTAGCATGCCTATTGCGCATCTCATCTTCACTAATATTAAGTTTAGACATTAAATGATAAACAACTCCATCTAAGAATATCATCGTAGTATCTTCAAACAATGTTCCAAGCGGGGCAAATGGTTCATGCAAACCTAATATTTGCCTAGCAAAATAATCATCCATTTTACTAATCTTAGATCTTCCTGGTATTTTGACAATTACATCTGCTATACTACCAAGAGGAGAGTCAGGAAAAGTTGTTAAAGCAATAACTCTAGATCCTACCTTCTTAGCTGCATCAGCGGCATCTACAATCAGTTGAGTTCTTCCAGATCCTGAAATTGCAATTGCTAAATCACCCTTAGAAATACTTGGTACTATTGTTTCTCCCAAAACATAAGAATTAAAACCCATATGGAGTAGTCTCATAGCAAAAGCCTTTCCAACTAATCCACTTCTTCCTGCACCCATTACTAAAACCTTTGCCTTTTTATTATATGTCTCAATAAGCATGCTAACAAAATTATCTACTTCTTTTGTATCAATAACTTCTGATGCTTTTATAGCAAAGTTTGCTATCTCTCTCATTGCCATTAGTGCTGTATGATTTTGATTTTCATTATCCAAAGAACTCACCATTTATTATTTTTATTTAGGGCAGATTATAAGTTTTTATTTTATATTTTAACTAGTTTTTTATTTCATAAAAGAAAGCTTAAATCTTTCATTTACTCAATAAAAATTTGATCATTATAAAATATAAAAATATTTTTAATATACATAACTTAATAAATATAAAATCAAAATACTATAAAGTATTTATTATATTGATATCTTGCCTGGATATTCCCTTGTTCCTATAACAATCATTTTATCATTAGATAGCCCAGAAATTTTTAGATTTCCTCCTCGATAAAATAAATAGCCTGCATTATATTCAAAGGATATTATATATCTCCCATTAGCGTCTTTTACACATGGCGGATATAGTAATGCGCTAACTTGGCCTTCTGGTATTTTTATGTCTAAATTCATTACTTTATTAGGGATTTCTATTCTATTATAATTATCTAAAGCCTTGCAATGAGATGCAATATTTTCTGGCACACCTATCCAACTATATACCTTGTTTTTATACATACCTCTTCTCCATTGTATGCATGGCCCATTTATAAATACACCTCCAAAAATATTTTTACACTCAATTATTTTCGATTTATTTATAAAAATATTATAAAAAAGTTCAGAATTTTTTTCTCCATAAATAACTAAGTCAATATCTGAATTCTCATATTGCATTCCTAAAGCATAAGACCCTGTAATTCCTATATTATCTATATCAAGGTCATTTATTAAGTCAAATATGGACTCTTCATTATATTTAAAAGCTTTTGAGGAGTTCAAAAAATTTTCCTTAAATACGCTTTTAGGATTATTATATATAAGTATGCTCTCTTTCTTAACATAAGGCATTGGAGATCTATATACAGGATCATAAATCATTTTAATATTTGAGTTTTTTATTGCTTCATTTATTCCATAAGGACCATATTCTGATAATATCCTACAAAAATTTAAATTATGTCTTTTCCATGCACTTTTTTCACAAGCTACATATTTTGGAATAATTGGTATAAATTCATCAGGGGATTGTATTCCAATCTCAACCCCTATTATTAAGTCCTTCGTTATAATTGTGGAATTATGTCCATATCTCAATTGGATCAATTCTACCACCTTGATCTGGTACAATAATCAATTTATTGTCTTTTACATTAAGCTGTATAATACCTTCAACATAATATCTTCCTAGAGGAAGTTCCATATACCTGGTATGCCATGTCATTATTTCAACTTTACCTAAATCCAAGCTATGAGCTAAATAAAAACTTGGTACCAAAAAATTTTCTTTATTATCATAAATCTCTATTTCCCCTTTAAAACTTCCCAATGTTTTATAAATACTATTACATTGATCTGAATAAATTTGTCGTAATATTCTAATAGTAAATGGAATACCTTTGTAACAAGAATCTAAAACTCTTCTTTGAGCAAATAGCTTGTATTCGTTTCGCGTCATTGTATTTGAGACTTTATCATATCTATCTACGCAATTAAATATTAATCCCTTTCTTTTTATTTGTAAAAGGTTTTCGTAAATTTCACTATTATTACCATATAAAATTAAATCTATATCACTACTGCTTTTTTGATAACCTAATGCATAACTTCCTATAAGCCCCACATATTGTGGTTTAAGATAATTAATTAATTCTATAATATTTTTTGGCAAAATATTAATACTTTTTTGATAAATTTCTTCTGGATCATAATATTCTAGAATTTCATCTTTTTTTACAACAGGTACCTTTTTTCCAACACAGTCTAAATATAGATAGTAATCCTTTATTTCATTATATATTTCATCAACATTAATTCTTACTCCAGAAATCCTATAAGGTATTGAAATAAAACCATCTTTTGGATGTTCATATCCTTTGATTATCCAAATGATGTCTTTATTATTATGTTTTGTTTTTATGTGCCAACCTTCAAACATAATGAATTTTCCCAATTAAGATTGGGTCTGTTGGAAAATATTAAGCATTGAATGGAGCTTTACATTTCTTGGAAACAATCTTATAGCCTCAAGGTTTTCTGGATAAATTACCTCTGGAGCCGACTCAAATCCTAGTTTATCCCATTTTTGTTTTATAAGCAACCCAAATGATATTGTTTGTCCAGGTTCTCCATGATTTAGAACTATAATTTTCGGCTTAGGGGTTAAACTTCTTAAAAATCCCTGCAACTCACTTCTATTAGCGTGTCCTGAAAACCCTTCAATTCTTTGTACTTCTAAGTTTACCTTTATTGTTTTTATTTGATTTCCATCCATCATTTGTATCTCTTTTTCACCTTCTATAATTTTTCTACCTAGAGTTCCTGCAGCTTGATAGCTCACAAATACCAATGCATTGTTTTGATTATCTGCCAAGTTCTTAAAATATTCTAAAATAGGTCCTCCTGTCATCATTCCGCTTGTAGAAATTATTATTGCTGGGCCTTCGCTAAATATTGCCTCATCTCTTTTACTAGAATCGTTAACAAAAACCATATTGGGTCCTATAAAGGGATTATTATCATTATGCAATATTTCATCTCTTATCGGCTTAGCTAATAATTCCGGATATGATGTATAAATTGCAGTAACTTCATATATTAATCCATCTATATAAATTGGCATATCAGGAATCTTTTTATCTTGCAGAGCTTTGTTTATTAAAACCATTATATCTTGAGCTCTACCAACTGCCATAACTGGAATTAAGACTTTACCTTTTCTATCATAAACTCTCTTAATTAAATCAAATAGTTGAGCTTCAGCCTCTTCTCTAGTAGCGGTTTCCGTTCCCCCATAAGTTGTTTCCATAATGAGTGCCTCTACTCTATGAAACTCCGTATTAGCAGGAGGCTGAAGTCTTGTTGTATTAGTTTCTTCCTTTGCTTTGTAGTATTTTATATCTCCAGTATATAGCAAATTGAATAGGCCTTGGCCTATGTGTATGTGTGTTAATGCTGATCCTAATATATGACCTGCATCTGAAAAGGTTAACTTTGCGTCAGGAGATAAATCTGTAACTACATTATAATTAACTGTAATTGTTCTGGTCAACATAGTATTTATATCTTTCATAGTAAATGGAGGTTCTTTTCCTTCTTTAACGAAAAGATCTATAAAGTCTTTAAGCATTAAAACAGTTATATCTCTTGTTGGTGGAGTCATATATGTTGGACCACGATATCCATATTTATATAATATAGGCAATAGTCCCATGTGATCCATATGTGCATGAGATATTACAATTGCATCTAAATCCTCTAATCTGAATTCTGGTGCATCAAAATGAGGATATGCATCTACAGAATAACCGTTCTGAGCAAAACCTGCATCAAGCAATATTTTGCTTTCTCCTGTATCAAGCAAAATAGAAGATCTTCCAACTTCTCCAAAGCTCCCTAAGCCTAAAACTCTTATATTTCTTGGACCTACTAGCATTTCTCTATAAACTCTTTCACCAATTTCCCTTAAAGCTTTCTTTCTTTCAGCAGATGCTCTTATATATAATTCTAGAACAGAAGCAAGAGTTTTACTAATCAATGGAGATTTCCTTTGTACTTCTAGTCTCCATCCCGTATTTGCTAATACTTGATTCCTGAACTGCTTCCCTTTACCTAAAAGCTTTCCTGGTTTATCTGCAAATACTCTTACCTCTCCTAATACTTCATCGAATTGAATATCACTTGGTGCAATCCCTGCATCTTCAGGCGTGTTCTCCATTATATATTGTATAGTTGCTTCCTTAGGCTTTCTTGCCTTAGGATCTGTCCTAATAACCATTCTTTTCCTTAACTGTTTTGCCAATTCCTTTATTTTTTCCTCTCCTTCTAGAATCCATTGAGGATTTTTAACATAAATAGCTATTTCAGGTCCTTCAAATTCTATGCTAGATATTTCTGCATCTCTAACATTTTTTAATATTTCACTTACTATCATTGATCTTAATTTTTGTCCTGACAACAATCTCTCTTGGTTTGATTCTTCCAAATTAAATCACCGAATAAATAAAATTTTTGCTAAAATTTCTTCCCTTTATCCTTTTAAGAAAGGAGTTGCTGGAGAGGTATAAAACTTTCTCTAATTCCCCCAGATGTTATAGCAATTATGTCTACGCCATCTCCAGTTGCAGAATCTCTCATAATTGCAGCTTTTACAGCTTTAGCGGCTAAATTTATGGCTTCATCTAAACTCATATCTAGTCTATAATCTTTTTCAAGGACACCCAATGCAACTGGAGAACCTGAGCCAGTAGATGTCATTTTCTCTTCCGTTATACTACCAAAGTAATCTAAATTATATAATCTTGGCTCGTTATCATATCCCCCTACTATTAGCTGGACAAGATATGGATAATATTTTGTTGAAAACAATATATTTGCCAAAAGTGTAGCCATTCCCTTAACTGTTAATTTTCTTTTATTCATAGTCTCATAAAGCCTTGCCTCTTCTCTTATAGAATCTGCTAACATTTGTGCATCAGCAACTAACCCTGCTATAGTCATGGCTGCATAATCAGTTATTTTAACAATTTTTTTAACTGTCCTGCTAGCAATTAATGTACCTGCTGTTGCTCTTTTATCTGCAGCTAAAATGACTGCATCTTTTGTTATAAATCCAACGGTTGTTGTTCCATGGAAAGCCTTTAATGAATTGTCTTTATCATATAATATCAATTCAATCCACCAAAACTCTAATGTTTTCTTTGCATTTAAATTTTTATATGGATGTTTCTTTATCTAATTTATGTTTTTGCATTTAAATTTATTTTCTTATTAAGTCTA
>DAXV01000034.1 GCA_002506595.1 Acidilobaceae archaeon UBA158 | reverse complement strand
TTTTAAAAATTATATTATTTTGCACGTTATTTTAAAGTCCATTATAATATCAATTTTTAATTTATCTTTGAGAAATTAAAATTTAAATGAAACACTATTTTAAATAAATAATTAGAAATAATTATATGTATTTTTGATATGAACAACAAAAATTATAGTTTATTTTTGTAAATTTCTCCTTCTTTCATAACTAACAATATATTATCCTTGTTTGTAATTACATTGATATCATCTAATGGATTCCCATTAATTGCTATCAAATCTGCAATTTTTCCTTTCTCTAGTGTGCCAATACGATTTTCCATTCCAGCTGCAATTGATGCAATTTTTGTTGCTGAAATTAATGCTTCTTCATTTTTCATACCAATTTTATCAACAAATAACTTTATTTCAACAGCATTATCTCCATGTTTCCCAACTCCACCGGAGAAATCTGTTCCAGTTGCTAATTTAATTCCCATTTTATATGCCAATCTAGCATTTTCAACATGAATTTCATATAGTTCTTTAATTTTTCTCATCCCCCATTCAGGCACTCCTAGCTCATTCCCTTTATCCAATAGTGCATAATCTATAGCAAATGTTGGAACAACTATGCTTCCAGCTTTTAATACTTCATTAGCAGCTTCTTCATCCATCATATCCCCATGCGCTATTACCTTAATTCCTGCTTTAGCTGAATTTATTATTCCGATCTTACCTTCAGCATGTGCATGAACCCATTTATTAACAGCATTTGCCTCATCAACTATTGCTTTTAATTCGTTTAATGTAAATTGTCTATATTCCGGTCTATCTCTTTGAGATAAAACTCCTCCTGAGGCCATTACCTTTATAAAATCAGCTCCTTCTCTAAACGCATATCTTGTTGCTTTTCTGCACTCATCTTCTCCATCGCAAATTAAAGACATAAATGGTGTTAATTTCTTGCTTGTCCTATAATCAACATATTCAACGGGAAAATAATGAGTATCACCATGACCGAAAGTTTGAGATAAAACTGGGCCTGCTCCAACAATTCTCGGGCCAACAATCGTTTTTTCATTAACTGCATCTCTTAATTGAATTGCTATTATACTACCAGCATCAACAATTGTTGTAAAACCGGCATTTATTAATGATTCAAGATCTTTTATAGCCCTAGCAAAGAAAACACCTATAGGAGTAATTAAATCTTCTTCCACTTTTCCACTCCTACTTCCAGTTAAATGCATATGGGCATCTATCAATCCTGGCATTACGAACTTTCCATTTAAGTCTATTTCTTTATAATCATCAGGTACTTTTATTTCGTTTGATTTTCCAATATCTTCTATTATTCCATTATTTATTAAAATGCTTCCCCTATAAGGTGGATTACCTGTTGAATCAAAAACTACACAATTAGTCAAAGCTAATTTTCCCAATTTTATCCCTCCCATTTATATTCATATTATTTTCCTTATATCTTTATCTTCTAATGTTATCAAATCATAAATTATGATTAATTATATTAATTGATTAAATGATCTTTCATAAAGATATTAACTTTACCTTTTCTTTTTGTCAAGTTTTGAATAAAAATTAATTATTTAACTTTTATTTCCTTTTAATAATGAGATAGCTGAATATTATTAATGCAGCAGTTAAAATAATTGCTATTAAATAGTATATGTTAACTATTGAATAATAAAATGTTATCATTAAAATAACTAAACCAATAATGCTTATTATCTTTCCTTTTATTTTAGTAAGGACAAAAGCTGATACAGAAAGTAATGCTAATGAAATAACGTAATATAAAGAATCAATAGCATAAGCAGTTTCCATTGCATTATATGTTTGATTAATTAAACTTCCTGAGTCTAAACTAATTAAATAAAATATTACAATGGTAACAGAAGATAATAGAGTGCTTAAAAATAATGCATTTTTAGGGCTTTTATATTTGTTTACTTCTTCAAATTTTTTATGTAAGAGATTTTCCTTGCTCATTCCATAAATCATTCTTGCTGTTGCATTTAATGTTGCTAAATAGCAAGCAAATACGCTAAATAAGGTTAAGATAGAAAATATTATCAATCCTGGATTCCCTAAATATTTCTTCATTAAAATATAGACTGGATTTAATCCAGCTCCCTGAGCTTGAGATACAAATGAATTGATGGCATTGTAGTTAACTCCAACATTTAATATGATGGCATATGTGACTAAAATATAAAGAATTCCCATTATAATTGTTGATAATAATGTGCTAATAGGTATTGCCTTATTTGGATCCTTGGATTCTTCTCCTAATTGAGTTGAAACCTCAAATCCCATAAAATATGTTATTGCAAAAATTAAACCTCCAGAAATTGCAGCTAATTCACCTCTAAAAGAAGTAGCGAATGTACCTTTTAATGTAAATGGTGCTAATGATAAATTTTGTTTATTATATATAAAAGAAAATCCTACAAATAATAACAAAATACCTATTTCGATTATCGAAACGAAAACCTCTGATTTAACACTAGGCTTTATTCCAAAATATGCAATTATAAATGCAATAATTATAGGTATAACAATTAAAATTAATGGATTTATTTTTATTCCAGTTGATGCGTATATACCTTCATAACCCAAATAACCAAAGGCAATTGCTACTGATCCTATCCCTATTATACTGTAAAATATTGTATAAACAATACCATTAAAATAACCTGTAGGAATACCTAGAACATTTGATACATAATAGTAAAAACTCGCTGAATGAGAAAATCTCTTAGATAATATAAACACTGAATAAACAATTGTTAAGACCCCTATTAATGTAATTAGCATTGCTAAAGGCGATGATGCATAAGTTGTGCTTAATATCAAAGCTGTGCCTCCAGCTATACTATAAGTTGGGGCTTGTCCAGCCAATGAATTAAAGAAATCTCCTATGATGCTTACTGAATTCTTTTGCAATTTGTTTTCCTTTTCCATATTATCCCCGTTTTATTAAGTATTCTTAAGAAAAAGTTCTTTATTGAACGTTCAATAAACTTTTTGTTTTCTTTTAGTTAAAACTTATATATTTAAAAAATGATTCAAAAAATAGGTGATTAAATGAAAATTTTAACATGGAATGTTAACGGTTTAAGAAGCCTATTATCAAAGGGCCTTCCAAATGAGATATTTAATTTTGACATAATAATGTTTCAAGAAATAAAAGCTGATACAATACCAGATGAATTAAATAATCTAGGATATGAAGTTTACATATATCCTGCTAAGAGGAAAGGCTATTCTGGCACATTAACTATGACTAAAATAAAGCCAAAAGACGTTTTATATGGCATAGGAAATGAAGAATTTGATTCAGAAGGAAGAGTAATAACGCTAGAATTTGATGATTTTTATGTTATTAATTCTTATTTCCCTAATGCCCAACATGGCTTAACAAGATTAGAATATAAGCTTAATTTTAACAGTTTAATGGAAAAATTCTTAAGCAATTTGAAAAAACCAAAAATTATTTGTGGAGACTTTAATGTTGCTCATAAAGAAATTGATATAGCAAGGCCTAAAGATAATGTAAATAATCCTGGATTTACTCAACAGGAAAGGGATTGGATGACCCATTTTCTTGATTTAGGTTATGTAGACGCTTTCAGGATATTCCATAAGGAACCTAATAGGTATTCATGGTGGACGTATAGATTTCATGCTAGGGAGAAAAATATAGGTTGGAGAATAGATTATTGCGTTGTTTCAAATGATATTGTTAATAGGGTAAAGGATTGTGATATTATGGATAAAATTATGGGCTCCGATCATGCACCGGTTTATATTATTATTGAATAATATCATTATAATTTTTTGCAATAAGCTCGCCTATTAAAATTCCATTACCTGCGGCGCCTCTTATTGTATTGTGGCCTAAAACGTTGAATTTAATCCAATTTCTACTATCCTTTCTAACCCTTCCTACAACTACGCTCATTCCATTTCCTTCATTTCTATCAAATCTAGGTTGAGGTCTATCTTTTTCATTTCTTACAATTATTGGCTGCAACGGCTTGGTCGGTAAACTTAAGTTTTTTATTTTATTTTCTTTAAATTCAATTAAGCTTTTCTTAATATCCTCAACATCTACATCTTTATTTGTTTTTAGATAAACACTTTCTAAATGACCTTCTAATACATTTACTCTATGAACTGAGGCAGATACATAAAAGCTTTCATTCAATTTTATTCCTTCACTTGTTACTTCCCCCAATATTTTTAGGCTTTCATTTTCAATTTTTTCTTCTTCATGTTCAATAAAAGGTATAATATTATCTAATATTGCCATAGACGATACTCCATTAATTCCAGCACCTGAGAGGGCCTGCATTGTTGAGACAAACACATGACGTAGACCAAAGTTATCATAAATTGGTTTTAATACCAAAGTTAAAATAGAAGTTGCACAATTGGGTACCTTAAATAATTTACCCTTCCATTTGTTTCCTTGAAGCTTTGAAATATTTATATGGTCTGCATTTACTTCAGGATTCAATAATGGTACTTCTTTATCCATTCTATTGTTGCTTGCATGTGAAACAACGATGTAACCTTTCTTTACTAATTGTATATCAAATTCCTTAGATACTTCTGTCGGAAGTGCTGTAAAAACAATATCAGGTTTTAATGAATCTATTATATCTAAATTTGTATCATAAACTTCCATCTCCATTATACTTTCAGGCATTTTGCTATCAAGACTCCATTTTACAACATCTTTATATTTTTTATTTGCTTTATCCCTTGATGCAGTAATGCCTATTAAATTAAACCATGGATGTTTTGACAACATATAAACAAGCCTTTGCCCTACTAAACCCGTTGAACCAACGACAATAACATTAAATCTCATATATTATCACCTATTAATTCATCATGAAGTGAATTGACGAAGTTTTGAATATCATTAGTTTTAACTTTAATATAAATAGAAGGTCTTTCTCCATTTCTATTAATTATAATATCTTTATAATTGCCATTAAATAACTTATAAACACCCTTAATTATAAAATCCTTATTCATGCCTTTTCCAATCAATCCTATTGTTTTGTTTTCATTATCATTTTTAAATCCAAATATTTTAACTTTTTCATTATAATTTGGACTATTGTTTACTAATGTATTGAAATCACCTAATTTGCCTATATAAACATTGACATTACTATTAATTAATGGATAAAATGTCTTATAATTTATACCTTTTACGTTATATATAGAAGCTTCTATCGCTTCCTCGAAATCCAGTTTTTTAACTATTTTTACATTTTTTACAATTCTTGGATCGCTAGAATAGATGCCTTTGACATCAGTTATCAAAAAGAGATTATCAGATTTGAGTATATATGATAATGCTGAAGCAGTATAATCTGAACCACCTCTACCTAGAGTTGTTACGTTATTTTCATATGATTTTCCTATAAATCCTTCTATTAAATAAATATCTTTATTTAAGTTTTTTAAATTATTCATTGTTTTACTAATATCGATAAATGCATCGCCATATCTATTATCAGTAATAATTATTTCATCAGCATTTAATGGATTTGCATTTAAATCATTAATTTTAAGGGAATGATACAAAATTAATTTGCTTATTTTTTCTCCGAAAGACAAAACTTTGTCTCTAATTTTTATATCATAATTTTCTGCATTTTTAGATATAATTAACAGTTCATTTATTAGTTTATTAAAATCATCTTGAAGGCTTGGAATATTAAAATAAGAAACAATATTTTGATACCTTTCAATGAATTCATTTAACGCATTTTTATTATTTTTATCGTAAAATTCTATTAAAAGATCGGTCATTCCTTTAGATGCGGAAACGACAATTATTAATTTCTTTTTTTCTGATATTTTTTTGATATATAATGCAACATCAATATATGATTTTGCAGAAGTTAAAATAGATCCTCCTATTTTAAAAACATCATATTTCATGAGAACACCCCGATTTTAAAAGATCTATAACTGCTTTTAACAAAAAACTCAATCTAAAATAAGATAAAGGAATTACTATACGCTTAACATTTTTGTTTGGCGTTTCATCATCTCCACCTCTTATCTCCCACTAGTTTAAAAAACAAGTATTTAAATCTTATTATATAAAATGTTAAGATATTATTTATGATATTTGTATTGATCTGTATTTAAAATTCTGAATAATTTCATTTGAATCAGGGGAATATAATGGAAGAGAATATAGAATATCCAGACTATGATAATAATATGACAATGTATGGCATTTCATGCGGACTAGCGAGTTTTTTCGATGTAAAAAGGAATTGCTTAGTTAATCCCATTAACTTCCAAGGAAATAAGATTGTCTTTATATTTCTTGATGGCTTAGGATGGGAGTTATTCAACAAACTAAATATTGAAGTAAAGGGTGAAGTGAATAAAATCAAAACAGTATTCCCTTCAACAACATCTACAGTTACAACAACATTATTTACAGCTCAAACGCCTGGAGAGCATGGCATATTAGGATATACAATGTATAATAAGAAACTTGGAGGTATAATAAATACCTTAAGGTATAATTATGTTGGCGAACCTGTTAATGATAGCATAAAGCAGTACATGCAATATATTAGGGCATTCCCTATTAAGCCATGGATAAAAGAAACAAATAAAAAGATTTTAACAATTATACAAAACAGTATATCAAATACTGAATTTACAAATACTATGCATAGGGATTTGAATAGGCCAGAAGTTTCATTTTTAACTGGTTACTTTAATTCAACAGATATGCTAATAAACTTAACAAAATCATTATCTAGCGATCTATACGATGGAATTTTTGTTTATTATGATGGAATAGACCATTTAGGTCATTCCTACGGTTATAATAACGAGTTTCAAGATTTTATATTATACGATACAAAATACGTCTTAGAAAACCTGCTTAATATTGCATATAAATATAAAGACAAGTACACTTTTGTTATATTTGCAGATCATGGTCAAGTAACTGTTAAGAAAACAGTTGTATGGAATAATGATAATGAATTGCTAGATATGCTTGAATTGCCTCCTTATGGAGACTCAAGAGCTATATGGTTCAGGTCAAGGTATAATATAAAGAAATATCTTGAGGATAAATACAATCTAATCGTATTCGATAAAAATGAGATAATTGAGTCAAAACTTTTGGGTAAAGTAGAAAATGAAGTAATAAACAATTATATGGGCGATTATTTAGCTATACCTAAAGATAATGAAACCAAGTACCTTTATGTATATAGAGAAAATGATCCTGGATTGAATTTAAAGGGAAATCATAGTGGATTAACTAAAGAGGAAATATATGTACCATTGATAATCATATAGTCTTTCCATTTAAATATCCAAATATTTCTATCATTAATATTAAAAGAGAAAAGCCTCCCAAAACTATCCATGGGAAAATATAGCCTAGCTTTGTCGGTATACCAGCAATTAATGGGCCTATTACATAACCTATTCCTATAGACGATTCAAAAATCCCTGTTTTTGATGTTAATTCCTTATGAAAAGTTCTAAATATATTTATTAAAGTCGCATAATATACAAATCCCATTCCCATACCTAATATTGCAAATAATATTAAATTAAAAATATAACTTCGATTAAAGTATAAAATAAAAACTGGAACACTCATTATTGTGCCAGCAATTATTAATTTATTAGATGAAACCCTTTTTGCAAATAACCAACTGAAGACAAAGGCTAATGTTTGTAAAATTCCGAAAACAGTCCCAAATAATCCGGTTTCCTGTTTACTATACCCAAAAACCGGACCATAAACACTATAAAAGCTGTAAAATATTGAAGAATCAAATCCATACAATAACATCGGTAAAAATATGTTAAACAAAATCGAAAAACTTCCTAAATATTCTTTAATTTCTGCTTCAATACCTGTTTTTGAAGAAATAATTAGCAATGCACTAATTAAACTAATTAAAGATGAGAAAATTAATGGGTATAAATAACTATAAATAAGAAGATATGCTGCAATATAAGGTGCAATTGATGCCCCTACGCTCCACCCAAAGGTGTACATAAGAAGGGCTTCTTCTTTACTTTTTCCTCCAAGCATTGATGATAAGCTTTCAACAGCAGGCCATACCATTGCCATTGCTATTGCTTCAAATCCCCTTGCTATTAGAAACTCATAAGGCTTTTTGTAAAAATTATAGCTAAGTACAACTATAATATAGAGGATCATACCTAATGAAGCCATCTTTTTTATTCCAAATTTATCTGATATTTTACCAAATATTGAAGCGAAAACAAAATATACTAAACCATAAACCGTTCCTAATAAACCAATTACAAATATTGAAGCGCCATAATTATGAGCTAAGTAAGGAACAATGTATCTCATTGATGTAAGAGGAATTTGGGCTGTTAATGATATTAAGAATATCATTAAATATGGTAAATAATTATTGTTTTTCATTAAATCCCCCTCTTAATACAATTAAAACCAATTAAATGTTTGCTATATAAACATATATTTAAAAATGTTTATTGTATCTTCTAGTTTTGGCTGGCCCATCCCCGTTTGTATCTTATCATATACATATAATAGTTTTGAGCCCAACAAAGAAAACCCAATCCTTTCATACCAATTAGCTCCCAAAGGAATAGCTGTTGGATTTTCAATTATTTCCAAAAACTTAATTAAAAGGGATTTATAGCCTGGAAAATTTTTCACAGCAAGTTTTGCTGAAAATAAATTATTGTATTTTTTAAATTTTTCTAAAATCTCATTAAAGCTGGGTAAGCTATGAAAGTAATGAGCTGAAACAATATTGTTTTCGTATGGTAAATCATATTTTTTCAAAAAACTTTCTTCTACATCATAAATTATCCCATAATCATTCAATTTTTTATAAATTTTTATTTTAGTCTCATCGTTAATTGGAAAGATTCCCCCTTCACTAATATCTCTTATTGTTATAATCATTTTATCTTTATATTTTAAAAAATCATCAATATCTTCTAATTTTAAATTCTTCTTATAATCAAGCCTAATTTCTATAAAATCAACTTTATCAATAAAATCATTAACGTTTCCATATGGTAATGATAAGACTATTAATGGCCTATTCAAAATTAACTCTACCTCCTAATTTTTTGTATCTTTCCCAATGTTCAGGATCGCTTTTTTCTACGCATTGAGCGTCGTTTATTATACCTCCTTTTAAAAAAGAAATTGAACCTGCCATCATTGCGACCCTATGATCATTATTGCAATTAATTTCAGCCTTTTTTATTTTATTTGGCTTTATATTTATAATATTTTCCTTTATTGAAACGATGCTTCCAAACTTTTCCATAACTTCTTTTATTGATTTAATTCTATCGCTTTCTTTTATCTTTAACCTATTTATTCCTTCTAACGTTACTTCAACCTTTATTCCCAATGGAGCTAATGACATTGCCATATCTGGGGAATCATCAACATTTATTCTTAAATTATCTAAATCAATGTTCTTTATTATCCAATTCCCATTAACTAACTCAGATTTTGCCCCTATTTCTGATAAAATATCAACTATTTTATGATCACCAAAATAATTAGATGTTGTTTTGTATAAATTATGGATAATTGTTAACCCCCCGGTTAACAATGAAGAAATTGCATAAAATGAAGATAATAAATAATCTCCTGGAAAAGAAGTTTCATATTCTTTCTTAATGCATTTTTCTATAATAATTTCATTATCTTCATATTTTACATTACAACCCATATCATTAAGCAAATCAATAGTTAACATTACATAGGAAAATGATGGTACTTTATTTTTAAGCCTTATTATTCCATAACCTTTATATGCAAAACCAATCATTAATCCAGTTATATATTGCGAGCTCTCTAATTCATTTATTTCTATGTAATCTTTAATGCCATTGCTTGATATCTTTATAGGCAATGAATTTCCATTTATTTCAGAATTAGCTATTTTTGCCAATTTTATAAGTCCATTAAAAGGTCTTTTCCTTAACGTATTGTCTCCATCTATTATTGCATTTCCTCCCAAAGTTAAAACCAATGAAGATAAAATCCTTGCAACTGTTGCAGATCCTCCAGCGTAAAATTTTTTGTTTAAATTTAAACTATATGGTTTCTTTAATCTGTTTCCTTCTTTATTTACTCCAATTTCAATTATTGAGTTAAAAGCAGAGTAAACATCATTTGATTTAGGTATATCTTCTCTTAATATTATATCGTTTATTAATGAGCCAAAGAGGATTCTTATTGCAATGCTTTTTGATTTAGGAGCATCAATTTCTCCGTTTATTTTAGAAGGATAAATATTAACCCTCATTTTAACACCTCTGTTACGATAATTTTTCCTTTATTTACTAAATAATCTATCAAAGGTCCTTCTTCTCCTTCCTTAAATAATGAAAAATAGGCAGGACCATTACCTGAAATTCCAGCTGTTATTGCTCCTTTTTCTATCATCATATCTAAAATATTTTTATCATAGCCATTAATTTCAGACATCAAATACCCGTTTAGCTTTATTGCATCATATATATTTCCATTATATGCCATTTCAAATGCTTTGTTAAATAATTCGCATTTTTCTTTCATTAAATTTAAATTTAAACCATGTCTATTATCATTTATATAAATGATTACCTTTAAATTTTCAGGTATCTTTTCTAACTTAAGTATCTTAAGATTTATGTTATCAGTAAAGCTTATTTTTCCTTCGTAGCTTGCAACTGCATCATCAAACGCCCCGGTTATCGATAAGTTATATGATTTTGTTATTATAGCAGATAATTTTGGGGGATAAATGTTTCCAAGTTTATGGCTTATTGATGAAATTATTGCAACAGAAACTGCGCTACTACTCTTTAATCCAACACCTTCTGGTATTTCTGAATATATCTCAAAGCTTGTTCTTATTCCATAATTTTTAATTAAATAATCTTCTATTGCATTAATTAAAGGTGATTCCCTGTTTTTATTACCTTCCCTTGCATATGCCTTTAAATTTATAGGTAAAACTGCTCCTTTTCCGCATGGAATGGCATTTATTATAGAAACTCCTGCATATGCTATGTGCATTTTTGCTTGTATTCTAACCACCTCTTTTCAATTATATTGCTTTGCTCCTCACTTAATTTTCTAGGAATGATACCAGAAAGCATATAATGGTCAATTAATGTTATTGCTACCATAGATTCTACAACAGATACGCCTCTAATTGCTATACAAGGATCATGTCTTCCTATTACTGATAAAGTCGTTGGCTTAAGATCTCTTAAATCAACAGTTTTCTGTTCCTTAGCAATTGAGCTTGTTGGCTTAAACGCAACCCTTAATATTATATCTTCCCCTGTTGATATCCCGCCTAAAATTCCCCCAGATATATTCTTTCTTAACCTAAAACCTTCATCGTAATAGATTTCATCTATAACTTCGCTTCCCTTATATTTATATGAATCAAATCCCATTCCGTACTCAAATCCCACAACGCCAGGTATTGATAAAACTGATTTGGCTAGGTCTGCTTTTAATTTATCAAAAACAGGTTCTCCTAAAGATTTAGGAGGATTTTTTACTATTACCTCAACAATACCTCCTATGCTATCCCCTTCTTTTCTTAGGGACTCAATTAATTTCATAAGATCTTCTTCTTTATTCCTTATAGTTCTAACCGGGCTATTTCTTGAGCATAAAACCTCATTAAATTCAGGCGTATTTTCTATTTGAAAATCTCCAGCTTTTTTTATATAACCTGATATCATGGTATTTGTTAATAATAATAACTTCTTAGCAATTGCTCCTGCCGCTACTCTAGAAACTGTTTCCCTGCCGCTACTCCTACCACCACCTCTATAATCCCAATTTTCATACCCATATTTTTCTATATAAGTAATATCGGCATGCCCAGGTCTTGGTTTATATTTTATTTCTTCATAATGAATAGGCTTTGCATCCTTATTTTCTATTATAATTGATAAAGGCATTCCAGTTGTTCTACCATTAAATGTACCGCTCAAAATTATTGGAATGTCTTCTTCTTTTCTTGTTGAAGTATAAATGCTTCCCGGCCTTCTAAATTTTAGCTCAAAAAATATGTCATCTTCATTTATCATTAAACCTGATGGAATTCCATCTATAACTACTCCTAATGCCTTACCATGACTTTCTCCAAATGTTGTGATTCTAAAAATTCTTCCTAATGAGTTTCCTGAGATCTTTTTTCACCTCTTCATCAAATTTCAAGTTAAACCAAATTTCTTCTGAACGCAATGCCTGTTCAACTAGAAAAGTAAAGCCATCTATAATAATTGGTGCTATTTCTTTAGGCTTCCTTAAATATACTAAGTCTAAGTAAACCTTAGCAATTGCATTAAAATCCAAATCAACAGGTATAGTATTAATAATTAAATCAAATTTAACATTATTTATATTTTTAATTAATTTAATATCTTTATTATCAAACTCATTTATAATATTTAATGCCCTTTTCTCAGTTCTATTAAATATGTATAAAGTTTCAATTCCTAATTCAAGGATTGCTTTTACTGCTGCCTTTGCAGCACCCCCTGCTCCCATAATTAATGCGTTTTTAATATCGTAATTTGATAAGATGTTTTTAAAAGCTAAATAATCAGTATTATATCCTATACTATCTTTTATTGTATTTACAGCATTAATTTTTTTAATTTTATTGTCTATTCCTTTAAGAAATTTTACTATATTTTCTTTATATGGCATAGTTACATTTAAACCAAAGTTTTGCTTAATTATATCATTTATTTTTAAATCAAATTCTTCTTTTTTGATATCGTATAAATAATATTCAGCATTTATACCATAATTTTTATAAATATAGTTATGAATTAATGGTGAAGGGCTCTTGCTTATATTTTCTCCAATTAATCCTAATTTCAGCTTAGACATTCAATCATCGCCTTTTCTATTTTTTCAATTTCAATTGGGAAAATCTTGTAATTACCTATATCAACTGGTAATGGAATTGTAATCTTATTGCCGAATCTTTTCTTATCGTTTCTTAATGAATTTAATGCAATGCTTAAATCTATATCATTTTTATCAATATTTATTTCATAAAATTTTATTATTTTTTCGACCATTTCAAAAATTTTATCATCTATTAAATTTAAGTCAACACCTAGTTTGGTCTCGCAAATCATGCCATATGAAATCGCAAATCCATGTTTAATTTTTAATTTACTTCCAGACTCTATGGCATGACCAATTGTATGGCCAAAATTTAAAACGCTTCTTAATCCATTTGTTTCCTTCTCATCGCTTAATACAATTTTCATCTTGTCATCAACTGATTTATTAATAATATAAGAAACATTTTCATCATCTAACTTCAAAATTTTTTCTTTATTATTTATTAAAAAATTGTAGAGATTTTTATCCATTATTATTGAATATTTTATAACTTCACCTAAACCGTTTAATATTTCATTATAAGGTAAGGAATAAAGAAAGGATGTATCATTAATTATCATAGATGGTTGATAAAAAGTTCCTATAACGTTTTTTATACCTTGAAAATTTACTCCATTTTTACCCCCTATTGATGCATCTACCATCGATAGCAATGTAGTTGGTATATTTATTAAATCAATACCTCTCATATATACTGAAGCAAGAAAGCCCGATAAATCAGAAACTGTTCCACCACCAAATGAAATTATTGCATCTTTTCTTGTGAATTCTTTTTTTACCATATCTTTTATTATATTTAAAGCAACATAAACATCTTTTGCCATTTCTCCATCAGGTACATTATAAATATCAAAATTTTTTATTTTTGATGTAATGATTTTAATTTTATCCCAAACATTATTTTGATAAATTATGAAATATTTCCTATCATTATTTAAATCTATATTGTTTAATACATCTTTTCCGATTATTATATTAACTTCTTTATCATTTAGTCTGTAAATCATTGAATCACCGCAATTTTTCTAAGATCCTCCATTAATTGCTTAAACATATCAAATGTTAGTTGTTGAGGTCCATCAGACAATGCCTTATCAGGTTCCGGATGCACTTCTATCATTAGTCCATCTGAGCCAACAGCTATTCCTGCTTTTGCTAAAGGCGGAACAAGAATTCTTTTTCCAGCTGCATGACTAGGATCTACTATTACAGGTAAATGAGTTAAATTCTTTAAAACAGGTACTGCAGCAATGTCTAATGTGAACCTAGTTGATGACTCAAACGTTCTTATACCTCTTTCTACTAATACAACCTGATCGTTTCCTCCAGCTAATATGTATTCAGCTGATTGCAAAAGCTCTTCAATAGTATTACCAAAACCCCTTTTTAGAAATATTGGCTTATCTATTTTTCCCAATTCCTTTAGTAATGGATAATTTTGCATATTTCTTGCCCCTACTTGCAAGGCATCAGCATACTCTGCAACTAGCCTTACAGTATTTACATCCATGACTTCAGTAACAAATGGAATCTTTGCTTCATCAGATGCCTCTCTTAGAAGTTTTAATCCCTCTTCTCCCAAGCCTTGAAAACTATAAGGAGATGTCCTTGGTTTAAATGCACCTCCTCTTAAAATCTTAGCACCGTTTTCTTTAACAAATAAAGCAGTCTTTATTATTTGTTCTCTATTTTCTACAGCGCAAGGACCTGCAATTATAACTGGTTTATCCCCTAAAACTACGTTACCTACCTTAACCAAGGTTTTTTCCTTATAATTCTTACTAACTAACTTATAGCTCATCATAAATCACCTTCAACTTATCTTCAATAAACTTAGGAGTTAACCTAAAAAACTCAATCAATTCTAAATAGTTTCTTGCAGATGTTCCAAAAGAATCTTCTATTCCAATTTTAATAACTCTCCTAGGAAGTTTAAAAGATAAAAATGATGATATCATATCTCCAACTCCACCATTTACATTATGTTCTTCAATAGTTACAACTAGATTTGATTTATATGCCATTTTCAATAAATTTTCTTCATCAAATGGCTTTATTGAATATAAATCTATTAGTGAAGCGCTTAACCCTTTTTTCTTTAATAAATTGACGACCTCTTTAGATATTTCAACCATTGGGCCATATGATATAATTAAAATATCGTTCCCTTCAATTAATGTTTTTGATTTTCCTATTTTGAATTCTTCATTATTATCATATATCTTAGGTGAATTGTCTCTACCAATTCTCATATACACAGGGCCTTTATGATCCACCATTTCATAAACAAGCTTTTCTGTAGATACTATATCTGATGGAGCAATAACTGTAAAATTTGGCAAAACCCTGATTAATGATATATCTTCTAATGCCTGATGCGAAGATCCATCTAAAAAATCTGATAGACCTGAATGAGTACCTATTATTTTGACATTTAATTTATCTCTTGCAATTGTATTTCTTATTTGTTCCCACGCCCTCATTAGAAACATCGAAAATGCAACTGCAATTGGAATTTTTCCTCCTAAAGCTAATCCTGCGGAAAAACCTATCAAATCCTGTTCGCTTATTCCTACAGAAACAAATCTGTTAGGAAATTTTTCTGCAAAATATTTTGTATATGTAGATTTTGATACATCTGAATCAACAACGATGACTTCTTTCTTCTTTTCCCCTATATTTACTAATGCCTTTCCTAAGGATTCTCTATAACTATAAACTAAGTTCATTTTAATCCCCTTTAACAATTAAGACTTTTGGCAATCCCTTTATTTCAGAAATGAGATCCAATGCAATGATTATTTCTTTTACATCATTTTTGACTTCTATAGCATACCATCCAAATGCCTCGAATTTTTTCTTTATAGATTCCTTTATTTTTATTTCTTCAGTGGGCCCAGATAATTGAAAACCGTTTCTATCTACTATTGCTAAAATATTATCTATTTTTAAAGAATAAGAAGTTGATATTGATTCCCATACTTGTCCTTCATCTAACTCTCCATCTCCCAATATCACAGCAATTTCCTTGTTTTCATTATTTAATTTTGCAGCATATGCAATTCCATTTGCTATAGATAATCCCTGACCCAATGATCCTGTTGAAAACAATATACCTGGTATTTTCCCTCCTTCTGGATGGGATTGCAAGCGGGAATTTGGCATTGCAAATGTATCTAATTCCTCTTCGTCAATTTCTTTATTCAAAGCTAGCAATGTATATAATGCTGGAGACGCATGACCTTTGCTTAATATTATAGACCTATTTATGCCTAATCCAATGCCTTTTGGAATCCAGTAATCATATAATGCAATTAATATATTTAATACAGACCTTGATGAATCTCCATGATAATTATTAATTTTCTTAAGGAAATCATTTAAGAATTCATTGGCCCTTGTTATTTTCTCAATTATTTTCTCATATACATTTTCAAAATTAAACAAGGAAGGAGAACTATTACCTTTATCTAGTATTGGCTGGGCATCATACCCTCGCCCCATTGGTATTCCATCAACTCCACCTCAGCATTTCTTTGTATGTCCCCACTATTTAAATTTTTGCTATTATTATATAATATATTATTTAAACAATAAAATATTAAGAAAAATTTAAATATTTGTTTTTAATCTTGGAAAATTCAGGTGGTAATTGTGCGCCAATGGTAGGTAATGAGGAGTTAGTTCCTGAGTTCTGGTATAATATTATACCTGATCTTCCTGTGCCCTTATCTCCTCCAAGGGATCCCCCTGATGGAGATTTCTCAAGAATAGATTTGCTAAACGAAATATTACCAAGAGAAATACTTAGGCAGCAATTTACAGTAGAAAGATATCTAAAAATACCTGAAGAGCTTAGAGAAAAATACATCTTAATAGGAAGGCCTACTCCATTAATTAGAGCAATTGGATTAGAGAAGGCATTAAACACTCCAGCAAAGATTTATTTCAAATACGAAGGATATACTCCTACTGGATCCCATAAAATAAACACAGCATTAGCCCAATCATATTTTGCCCTAAACGAAGGAGTTGACCATGTTGTTACAGAAACTGGTGCTGGTCAATGGGGTACTGCAGTTTCTTTTGCAGCATCTTTATTTGATATGAAATCAACAATATTTATGGTAAAGGTCAGTTATGAACAAAAACCAATGAGAAAGATATTGATGAATTTATATGGAGGAAATGTTTATCCAAGCCCATCAAATTTAACTGAATATGGATTAAACATATTAAAAGAAAAACCAGATCATCCAGGCTCTTTAGGAATTGCTATGAGTGAAGCAATAGAATATGCCTTAAAAAACAAATTAAGATATCTTGTCGGAAGCGTTTTAGACGTTGCAATACTTCACCAAAGCATTATAGGATTAGAAACAATGAAACAATTGGAAATGATTGGAGAAAATGCTGATATATTAATTGGTTGTGTAGGCGGAGGAAGCAATTTCGGAGGCTTTTCATATCCTTTTATTGGAAATAAAATAGGAGAAGAGTATATTGCCGTTGGAAGTGAAGAGATACCTAAGTTTAGCAAGGGAGAATATAAATATGACTTTGCAGATTCAGCAGGTTTGCTTCCTCTAGTCAAGATGATAACATTAGGCCATAATTATGTTCCTCCTCCAATTTATTCAGGAGGACTAAGATATCATGGAGTTGCACCAACATTAAGCATATTAATAAAACAAGGAATTGTTAAATGGAAGGAATATAATGAAAAGGAAATATTTGAAGCAGCAAAGCTTTTCATGAGAACACAAGGAATTGTACCTGCCCCAGAATCTTCACATGCAATAAGGGCAGTTATTGAAAAAGCATTGGAATTAAAGAAAAATAATGAAAAGAAGACAATAGTGTTTAACTTAAGCGGTCACGGCCTTCTGGATCTAACAAACTATGATTCTATGTCAAGGAGGGTGGTATCATGAATTGTTTGGTTTGCTATATGACACTAGGTTATCCTAATGCAGATACATTTGAAGAATTTATTGAAAAATCTCAAAAGTTTGGATGCGATATATTAGAGGTAGGCATACCAACAAATAATGCAAAATACGATGGACCTGTAATAAAATCAAGCTATAAAAAAGTAATCAAAATAAATTTAGAAGAAGAATTAGAAAAATTAAGCTTTTTAATAAAAAAGCCAACACTAGCATTGACATATTTAGAAGATCACATAAATAACCTAGAAGAATTTTTAAAGATGCTAAAGAAAAATAACTTTTCAGGCATTTTAATGCCGGATCTAATAATAGATTATATAGATGATTATAAAAAATTCCATGAATTTGTGAAAAGAAACGAATTAAATGATGTAATGTTTGTATCTCCAACAGTGCCAGATAAAATTTTACAAGAGGTTTCCAATTATAGCGATATATTTCTTTATTACGGTATTAGGCCTACAACTGGTATTCCTATACCTATTTCACCTGATGTTTTAGTAAAAAGAGTTAGGCCATTGGTAAACAATAAATTAATTGTTGGATTCGGATTATCAAATGAAGATATAAAAAGTGTTATTAAAGCAGGAGCTGATGGAATTGCAATTGGAACTGCTTTTATAAAGAAAATTGATTCTGAAGGATTGGAATCATCATTAAATTTAGTTAAGGAATTAAGGGGGATCCTTGATGAAGCCAAATGACTATTTAAAATTAATTTCTGATGGTAAAAACTTGACTCAAGAAGAGGCAGAAGAATTAGCTGATATGCTATTAGATAAAAATATAGATGAATCAATTGCTTCAGCAATCCTAGTCTCATTAAAGATGAAAGGAGAAACTGCTGATGAAATAGTTGGTTTTGTTAAATCATTAAGAAAACATGCTTTAGGAATTGATTATAGAAATGCTTTAGATATTGTTGGAACAGGAGGTGATGGATTAAACACTATAAATGTTAGCACAATTTCATCAATATTAATAAGTAATAATTATAAAGTAGCAAAACATGGTAATAGGGCTGCATCAAGTTTAAGCGGGAGCGCAGATTTTTTGGAAACAATTGGATATAATATTAATATTGATGTAAACAGAGCAAAGGAATTATTAGAAAAAACAAATTTTGTTTTCCTGTTTGCTCAAAGTTATCACTTAAGCATGAAAAATGTAGCAGGTATAAGGAAGAAATTAGGTATAAGAAGTATATTTAACTTAATTGGCCCATTATCTAATCCATTTAATGTAGATACAATTTTAATAGGTGTTTATCCATATAAATACATTGATGTTCTAGCTGAGGCAGCTAAAGTTCTAAAATATAAGAAGGCAATATTAATTTCAGGGGAACCAGGATTAGATGAAGTTTCTCCTATGGGGAAAACAACAGTTATAGAAATTAAAGGCGATAAAGAAGATAGATATGAAATAACTCCTGAAGAATTTAAAATAGAAAGGTTTAATGTTGAAAAAATTTCAGTAAATAGTCCTGAAGAATCAGCTTATAGAGCTATAAGAGCTTCCATAGGAAAGGATCAATATGCTGAGAAATTTATAAGAATAAACACTGCTATGGGCTTATATCTAATAAATAGAGTTAAGTCTTTAAGTGAAGGCTATGAAGTTTCTGGAGAGCTTTTAAATAAATTAACTCAAAGGCTTAGCGAATTGATTTCATATAATGGCAACAAAGATAAACTAAACAATATTTTGGTGAAGGCATATGATTAAATTGAAAATTTGTGGAGTAAAGTATTTGGAAGACGTAAAATTTCTTAATGAATTAAAAGTTGATTACATAGGGATGATAAATGAACCAAATACTCCTAGGTTTGTTGATTTGGATAAAATCAAGGAGGCCATTAAGATTTCTAATGTACCTATTGTAATGGTAAAGTCAAGTATTAAAATAGATGAAATTGAGAATATGCCAAGTGAATTTATACAAGTGCATAGGGTATTAAGTGATGAAGAACTTGAAAAGATAACAACAACAAACAAAAAAGTTATACTATATGTTCCTTCTAGACTTGATTACATAAATTATCTTAGAAAAGCAATAAAATATACAAAATTCATTCTTATAGATTCATTTAATAAAACAAATTCTAATATAGAAGTTTTGAAGGCAATGTTAAATGAATACAAAGAAGCAGGAATTGCTGGAGGAATTAATACAAATAACATTTATGATTATGTAAATCTAGAGCCAGGGTTTATTGATATCTCAAGGGGAGTTGAAGAAAAGGAAGGAAAGAAAAGCAAAGAAAAGGTTGAGTTTATTTTAAAGGTGATAAGAAATGAATTATAAGAGCTTAGAAAATATGATGAGGTTTATTGATAATGAAAATGATTTTTTAGCAATATTAGAAGACTCAAATAAAAATGAAATAAGGATTTATTATGGTAAGAAATCATACTTTAAAGGTAATGATAAGAATTTCTTAAATGAAATGGAGCAATTTAATAAAGGAAATGAATATGCATTAGGTTATATTTCCTATGATTCAGTAAAATTGTGGGAAAAGGTAAAGGATATTAATGAAGAACCTGAAAAATGGCCATATGCTGAATTTTTCATACCTGAAAATAAAATTATCGTTAATGACATTAATAAAAAAGAATTTGAAAAAGAAATTAATAAAGGAAATATATCAACAAAACCATACGATCAATCATTGAACAAAGAATCTTATGAAGAAGGAGTAAAAAAGATATTGGATTACATACATCAAGGCTATGCATTTCAAGTAGTTTTATCAAGATTTTATAGGTATTTAATATATGGAGATGCAATAGAATTATATATTAAATTAAGAAAAATAAGTCCCTCGCCATATAATTTTTACATAAAGTTTTATGATAGAATTTTAATAGGCTCAAGTCCAGAATTGCTTTTTAAATATGATAATAATATAAAGACATATCCTATAGCTGGAACAAGGCCTAGAGGTGAAAATGAATATGATGATAAGAAATTAGAGTTTGAACTATTAAATTCCGAAAAGGATAGAGCTGAACACCTAATGTTGTTAGATTTAGCAAGAAATGATTTGGGAAAAATAGCTATTCCTGGTTCTGTTATTGTCCCAAGATCATTTTACATAGAAAAGTATAGTCATGTGCAACACATTGTTTCAGAAGTTATTGGTAAATTAGACAAAAGAAAGGGATTAAAGGATATAATTAAGGCTATGTTTCCAGCTGGGACCGTTTCTGGAGCGCCAAAGGTTTTTGCAATGAATTTGATTGAGGATTTGGAAAAATATAAGAGAGGTCCATATGCTGGAGTCGTAGGTTATTATAATAAAAATGAGGGAGAATTTGCAATTACTATTAGGACAGCATTGATAAACAAAGAAATTATGAGAATTCAGGCAGGAGCTGGTATAGTTTATGATTCTAATCCAGAAAATGAATTTTTTGAAACAGAATATAAATTAATGGCACTAAAAGAAGCAATAGGTGAAAAATAATGGATCTAACTCTTATTATTGATAATTATGATAGCTTTGTTTATAACATTTACCAATACGTTGCTGAATTAGGAAGTAGACCTATAGTTTTGAGAAATGATGAAATAAAATTGGAAAGTATTGAGAAAATAAATCCAGATAGAATAATAATTTCTCCAGGTCCAGGTACACCAATAAAAAATGAAGATATAGGTATATCTGGTGATGTAATTAAAGAGTTTGGTGATAAAATACCAATTTTAGGAGTATGCTTAGGCCATCAAATTATAGGATACATATTTAATGCAAAGATAAGGAATGCAAGGAAAATTTATCATGGAAAGATAAGCAAAATAAACATATTAAACAATGATTCTTTAATATTTAAAGGAATTCCTAAGGAAATTTATGGAACTAGATATCATAGCTTAGTTATTGATGAAGTTAATAAGCCATTAATAATTGACGCAATTTCGGAAGAAGACAAAGAAATTATGGCAATACATCATGAAAAATACCCAATATTTGGTTTACAATTTCATCCTGAAAGTATTGGTACTCAATATGGAAAGCAAATTATAAAGAACTTTTTAGAGGTGAAATAATGAGTTGGTTAAATGAAATTGTTGAAAATTCTAAAAGAAGGGAAATTCTAAAAGAAGGAAGAAAAAGAAAATTAACTTCTTTAAAGGAATCAATTATGGAATTATATGAAAAAGGGATAAATCCAATTATTGCTGAATATAAGAGAAGGTCTCCGTCAGGTTTCATTTCTGATAGAGATTATCATAATTATGTAAAGTTTTTGGAAAACTACGTTGCTGGCTTTAGTGTTTTAACTGAAGAGAAATATTTTGGAGGCTCTTATGAAATTTTAAAATCAATTTCAGAAATTACGAATAAACCAATATTAATGAAGGACTTTATTGTAACAGAAGGGCAAATAGATACTGCTTATAGTATAGGGGCTGACGCTATTTTATTGATTTCTTCAATTTTAAATGATGATGAACTAGATAGATTAATAAATTATGCTAAATCATATAAATTGGAAACGCTCGTAGAAATTCATACCTATGAAGAATTTGAAAGAATTAAAGACTTTAAAATTGATTTGTTAGGAATTAACTCTAGAAATTTATTTACCTTAAATGTTAGTTTAAATAATACAGAAGAATTGCTAACTAAAATTAAGGGAAATTACATAAAAATTGCAGAAAGCGGAATAAAAAGCAAAGAAGATATTTTGAAGTTAAAAAATAAGGGGGCAAATGGATTTTTGATTGGTTCTTCTTTAATGAAAGATCCAAATCTAATAAAAACCTTAAGTTTTTAAATAATT
>DAXV01000025.1 GCA_002506595.1 Acidilobaceae archaeon UBA158 | reverse complement strand
AACGGCTGGGCTGATACGATAGAATGTCTATATCATATAACGAGTGAATATATTATATGGTAATGATATATTTTAAAGAATTGATTTTTCTACTTTTTTTGTTGTCTCCGTTTTTATATAAGTTTCTTAAGTTTCCAACTATTTTGATTCCACTGTATTTAATTTTAATATATTTAATATCAAACTTAAGGTTATTGAAAATAAACAATACCGTTAAGCAACTATTCATCTTGGTGTTATTCTATAATATTTCACTTTTACTGGTTTCTCTTTCTAATATAAATTTACCAGAAATTCAAAATGGATCTTTCATAATTCCAAATTATATTTCAATTAAACAAATTTTTTCTGGCTTGCTATATAATAACTCTTTATTTATTTTTTTATTATTATTTTACTTTTTTATCAGAGATCCCAAAACCTATAATAGTTTGGAAAAGATTATTTATTATTTTAGCGGAGTAGATTTGGTAGTATCCTTTATTGAATTGCTTGATCCCAAATTACATTATTTTCTTATGTTGCATTCAGGATATAGAAACATTAATTTTTCATTTATCCCTCATCCTGTTTCAATAGTATTAAACTCTTATTATAACAGTTTTTTTGTGACTTTTTTTGCTTCATGGAGTTTATATTACTGGCTCAAATTAAACAGCAAAATTTACTTAATCTTCTTTTTCCTAGGTTTGATTGGTATAATTATAGCTGGTGAGAGATTTGCAATTATATTAATTTTTATATTTACGTTTACTTATTTATTTACAATAACAAGATTGAAAAATGCTATCAAGAATTTTGCTATTATTGCTATGATTATTGCGTTTATTATTAGTATATCAGCAATATTGTATTTTTTCTTTAAAGAGAATTATTTTATAATTTTTGTATCTTTTTTCTCACAAAGTGATCCATCAGGTTCAGCTCAACTACACAAAATATTATTATTTATAACTTTAAAAATTTTCTCTAATTATCCATTAGGGATTGGAATAGGAAAAGCTGATTTTGGTGCAATGAATAGTATTCCTATGGCTTTTGACAACGAGTCTTTTATCTTAACCATATTATTGCAAGGTGGTTTATTTTCTTTATTCTTATATCTAATAATTCATTACTTCTTAATGTATAAGCTTGTAAAAGTAAAAGCATACAATTCATTATCTTTCTCTATTGCAGTATTAATCTCATCAATAGTAAATATCCAAATTTTGCAATCTATAACCACAACTATGGTTATTGCTTTTATATATCTGCCATCATTAATAAGGAGGATATAATGGTGAAAAGTAATGGTAAAGTATATATAATCATCCTAAACTGGAATTCTTATAATGATACTATTGAATGTTTAGAAAGTTTAATTGAATCTTCTTATAAGGATTTTCAAGTTATTATAGTTGACAATAACTCACAGGATAATTCTCTTGACTATATTCAAAAATATTTAAAAAGAAAAATGGCTCCAGAAGCTCAGTTCGAATCCGAAGATAAAATTGAATCTTTTTCCGAAAAATTAATACCTTATATAGTTTATTCTGAAGAAGAAGCAATAAATGGAGGAAATATTGAAAAGGAAAAAATTACAAAGTTTCAGCTAATAAACAATTATCCTATTATAATTATCAAAAACAAAAGAAACTATGGTTTTGCTAAGGGAAACAATACAGCATTGAAATTTATACTAAATCGTAGAGATTTTAAATATGTTTGGTTGTTAAACAATGATACAATTGTAGAGGAAAACACACTTTCTAATCTCGTAAAAGAAGCAGAGAAGGATGATAGAATAGGATTTATTGGTTCAGTTATTAGATACTATGATAATCCTAATCTAATTCAAACCATTGGAGGTGGTAAATTTTATCCCATGTTTGGCATGGGGAAGTTGTATATGAAAAACAAACATTTTTCTATTCTAAAAAACTTAACTCATGAAGAAGTAAATAAACACCTAGATTATTTAATGGGGGCTTCCTTATTAATTAGAAAAGAAGTTTTAGAAAATGTTGGGATATTTGATGAAAATTACTTCTTGTATACAGAAGAGGTAGATTTAATAATGAGGGGTAGAAAAAATGGCTGGAAATTATCTGTATCATTAGATAGTTATGTATATCATAAAGAAAGTGCAAGCACTAAAGCCAAAAAGTGGCTTTATTATTATTTAATTAACAAAAGCAATATGATCTACTTGAAAAAGCATTATGGTTTATACTATAATATATTATCAGTACCCTTTATTTTATTAAATACAATAAGAAAAACTAAAGACTTTAAAAATATAAAAGCAACAGTTAGAGGAATAATAGATGGAATCAAGTATAAAAGTATTTGATATTAATTTTTTCATTGTACAAGTTCAGAAACACTTGAACACCTACTTCTGTAATTTCATAAGACCACATTATGCTCTTGGTTATAGAACTCCTGGAGAGATANNCCTATCCTGATAAAGAAAGTAAATCTGGAGTGATAGTATGAAAAATGGTATAATTTTTTTAGGTGAAGGTGTTCGCGATGTATGGAACTTGTGCAATAATTGAATTCTGCAATCTCAAATTTAAAGGATTTAATAAAGAAAATGTGTTTTACAGAGAATCTAACAATTTAAATTTTGTTATTCCTTGTAATGCTGAATTAATAGTAAAAGCGCAAAAAAATAAAAGATTTGCGAATATTATAAATAATAATATAGCCACTTTGGATGGTCAAATACCATATATTTTATTTAAACTAAAAAATAGAAGCATAGAGGTTGAAAAATTATCAGGGTCGGATTTAATATATGATTTTTGTGAGCTTGCTAAGAATAATAATAAGAGAGTATTTCTTTTAGGCGGATATCCAGAAAGTAATAGTTTATCAGTTAAGAAACTTAAGGAAAAGTACAGAATAGAAATAGGTGGTTATAGCCCTCCTTACGAACCCTATCCTTTTTCAGAAAAAAATAATAAAACCATTTTGGAAAAAATTGTAAAGTTTAAACCGCATATTTTATTTGTTGGATTTGGAGCTATTAAACAGGAATTTTGGATAGATGATAATAAAAATCTTTTACAAAGCATTGGGATTGAGTATGCAATTTGCTGTGGTGGAACTTTTGATTTTGTCTCTGGCAGAATTAAAAGAGCGCCCAAGTTTATTCAAAAAATCGGTCTTGAAGGTGTTTGGCGGCTAATATTGGAGCCTAAATGGTTTAGGGTTAAAAGATTAATAGAAAGTTCTAAAATATTCGGATGTTTTATAAAATATGAGGTTTTAAGATGATTGTACGTTCTCGGGCACCCTTGAGGCTTGGCCTTGCTGGAGGCGGGACTGATGTCAGTCCTTATTCTGATATTTATGGAGG
>DAXV01000053.1:19744-30572 GCA_002506595.1 Acidilobaceae archaeon UBA158 | reverse complement strand
GCTACTGCTTTATAAATGGAGCATATTTGTAAATTTCACTAGCTATGAAATGGTAAAAATTAAGGTGGTAAATCACAAACCTATGAACTGCTCAAAGGGAACTTCGCCCTTTAGGAAGGGGGTCAGAAAAAATAGTATAAATTTAAAATTAGAAAAATTTTTATACTTAACTGTATATAATTAAAAACAATTCAGGTGATTTTTATGAAAATGGAGGGAAAAAAACTAAATAATGGGGAAAAAGTTGCTATTACTATTTTGATATTAATTCCTTTTATAGTATATTTTTTGTATCCCACATATAACAAAGTAGAACCTAGATTAGGAGGCCTCAGTTTCTTTTATTGGTACCAGACGCTTTGGTTAGTAATATCTTCGGTGTTATTTGGAATAGCCGCATATATATGGAATAAAAGGTGAAATTTATGCTAGGCATTATTGGCTGGATAGTTTTTTGGTTATTGTTTGCGATATTTGTCTTTCTAGGATTTTTTGGGGCCAGATGGAGAAAAGGAGATTTAGGCCAACTTCATGAATGGGCATTAGCAGGTAGAAGATTGGGAACATTTTTAGCATGGTTTTTGATAGGAGCCGATTTGTATACTGCATACACATTTGTTGCTGTTCCATCTCTAGCATACGCATCTGGAGCTATTGCTTTCTTTGCAGTTCCATATGTTTCATTAACTTTTGCAATAGCAATGATATTTATGCCAATTTTATGGGAAAAATCAAGACAAAAAGGATATATAACTGCTGCTGATTTTGCTCAAGATACATTTAATAGCGTAACATTGGGAGTTCTTATTGCTTTAACTGGAATAGTTGCAGAATTACCTTATATAGCATTACAAATAGATGGTATGAGGGCAGTTCTTAGTGTTATGCTATTAGGTGTTTCAAGTGCGAAATTAGCATCTGAATGGGCATTAATAATATCATTTATAATATTGGCAGCATTTGTTTATACAAGTGGTTTAAGAGGGGCGACTTTAGGCGCTGTATTTAAAGATGTTTTAATATGGATCTCTATAATTGCTCTGATAGTTTTTGTTCCTTTAAAGTATGGAGGATTTGGAACAGCTTTTGCTGATGCAGCAAAGGCTCATGTATTTGCCTCAGGTCTAGAATCATTAAAGCCAACATTTGTATCAGCATTTGTTAGCTTATTTTTTGGAAGTGCCTTAGCATTATATCTTTATCCTCATGCGATAAATGGATCATTAAGTGCTGAGTCATCATCTAAATTAAGGTTAAGTACAGCATTATTACCATTATATGGGGTCGGTTTAGCGCTTCTTGCTTTGATGGGCTTTTTAGTCTATGAAGTTCCAGCGGCATTAAATATAACAAAACTTTTATCAGGTTTAGCCTCGGTACCCGCCCTTGCCGTAACGGCTTTTCCAGATTGGTTTGCAGCAATTGTTTTATTGGGTATATTTGTGGGAGGTTTAGTTCCAGCTGCTATTATGGCAATAGCACAAGCTAACCTTTTAACAAGAAATATAATAAAGCCGATTAAAAAAGATTTGAGTCCTAAAGGAGAAACAGAAATAGCTAAATGGTCATCCGTTGCATTCAAATTTTTAGCCTTGGCATTTGTATTCTTAACACCTTTAACGTATGCAATACAGTTGCAATTACTAGGAGGTATAATAATTCTGACAACCCTTCCTGCAGTTTTCTTAGGTTTACTTACATCTAAATTTGATAAATATTCTCTAATAGTTGGTTGGTTTGTTTCTTTATTTGCATCGATATACTTAGTTTTGTTAGCAAATCACTTTAAGGCACTATCATCCTCAAGCTATTCGATAATGGGCCATCCGATATACATAGGAATTATTGGTCTAGGAATCAACCTGGCAATAGTATTAATAGGAACTCTAATAAAATTAGCAATTAAAAAATGATGTGTCAGCCCTCACACGGCTCTTCACTAAATCCGGCCGAAATCGGTCATCATCCACATAATTTTTTATTCCATTATTTTCCACATTTTTTTAGCTATTATTTTTGCAGCTGCTCCTATACTATCTAAAACCTTAGGGTTTAGTTGGTATTTTAAGTTTAGTTTTTTGTTTATTGAATCGCTTATGTCAATACTTGAAAACCAAATATGATTAAGAACTTCTTTTGAACCCAAATATTTGTTTCCTTGTATTAACGAATCAAAGTAAGGAATCCATTCTAAAGGTTCTCTGCTCCTCCTTATTAATATCAAAAAACCTCCTACTATTGGGCCTATATCTTGGTTTAACTTAAGCCTTACGGAATTAACAGATGAATTTTCTTCTTCTATTAATTTTCTTTCTTTTAACACCTTTTCCATTTCATTAAAAATTTTATCAATATTTTTTCCTCCTATTCTAATCAATACTTTTTCTCTCTCTTGTTGAATGTTACCTTTTAGCAAGATAAAATCTCCTTTATTTGACTTTTTGTATATTAATTTATAGTTGCTCTTTTCCAAACTCATTGTTTTCACCTTATTCTTGTAATTAGAAAAGGGTATTTAAACGATATTATGTAATATTTTAAAATAATTTTTTAATACCTATTAGCTCATCCCATTGTACCCCAAATGCTAGCAAGAATTGCTCTAATGCAGATCTTATATATTCAACATATTTTGATGTGTCAACCTCTGAGAGTTTAGCCAATCTAACGGGCTTAACGCTTATTTTATCTTTGGTTTTAATAAATGATATGACATCACCTTTAGTTATATTGAATCCTTCCTTCTTCATTAATAATGCAGCCTTTACATGTTGAGGGGTGTTTCTTTCATATTCTTTTAGATCTTTGCTTAACATAACTGTTATAGCTAATTGGTCTAGTGTGTATTCCTTCCTCTTTAATTTTTGATATATTTCCTGTATTAGATCCTTAAGTTGGTTTAACGTTTCCTCTACTTCATTAGGAGAATTAAGTTTTTGTAATATGTTTATTGCGTTTTGAAATTCTAGCTTTATAAATTCTGGAGTATTACTTTTCTTTGCTATAAGTCCTTTTATTGTTACAGAATTGGAATCATCAATACCAATATAATTTTTCTTTAATCCACTGAAAAGAACTATTTTAAATTGTTTATCTATTTCTAAGTCTAAATCGTATTTGTCTTTAACATACTTTATGATCTCTTCTAATTTTTCTTTTTGAGGATCCCATAGGAATAAACTATCTGTATCTCCATATAATATATGCAAATTAAGTTCTTTTGATTTATTCAATGCATCCTTTAATATATTTCTACCTATTGCTGTAACGCTTTCAGCAACAGGTAAACTATAAAGGCTAAAGGTTTCAGTTCCAAAGACTCCGTAACTTGCATTTATATAAACTTTCATTGCAGCTTGAACTGTATCATACCATACTCTTTCTTGATTTGATAGTTTTTTATCTTTACTTTTCTTCTTATATATTTTTACTCTGAAATCTCTTAAAAGCCCAACCAATTCACTTGATATACCCTTTCTTTCTTTACAAATAACATGTCCTACTTCTGGAACTTGAATCGATTCTCCATTACAGTTCTTTATATTTACCGTTTCATAACTTAAATTCCAGTTTTTAATTATACTCGGATATAGGCTAGCAAAGTCTAATACTAATACATTGAAATAGACACCTTGGGGTGGAGATAATACAATTGCTCCTCTATATTTTTTATCTTTTATAATAGCTGTACTTCTCGTTTTATCGTTACCTTTTAATATATCTTCTTTATTTGGTATCAATAAATTTCTTCTCCTATGTTCCCAATATAATGTGCTTTTTATCCAAGCGGAAACTTGTGTCCTAGAAACTTCCTCTAGTCCCATTTTACTTATTCTCATTATTAACATAAGTAAATTCCAAACTAAATTATCTGAAAATGTAGTCAAAGATACTGTTAATATTGCGTCTTGCAAATTATAGCTCGCTAATTCATCGATATTTATATCATTTATTGTATCGCTTAGCTTTAATTTAGATGATCCCAATAGAGATTCAGCAATAGCATCTAAGCTTTTTTCTCTGTATTTATTGCCAAACGCATATGTTTGCAGTGCCTTTATGTCAAATAATTTATGTAAATCTAGGTGAAGTGAATTCTGGAAAGTTATATAATCTTGATGAAAAACTATCGGAATCTCTCTAGGGTCAACGCCTAATTCTATTAGCCTATTGTAAATATAAGGTATATCGAAGTTATCACCGTTAAATGTTATAATAACAGAATACTTGCTAAGTCTTCTTAAAGCTTCTAATATTAGAGCTTTTTCTGTATCGAAAATTTCGATTTCAGCATTAGGTAACTTACCTCTTATCTTAGAACCATTTCTGTTTAAAATCAAAACTTGCCTATTATTTTTATTGTCTGCTAAAGAAATAGATATTACTGGATAATATGCTTCATCAGCATTAGGAAATTTACCTTGAGGAGTATATACTTCTATATCAATTGCAACTCTTTCTATATCAGGTGCCTTTTCTTCTAAAACAGGTAACCATAAGTATGCTAATTCTTTTGTGCTGTCTTGAAAGTTCTTTTCTACCAATTCAGACATGCTTTTGTCTATTTCAACATTTCTTCTAACCCATTTATTATTTACTTCATAAGGCATCCCTGGTATTAATTGGTTATCATAAATGTAATTTAAAAAATATTTTATATCAGCTTCCCATGCATTATAGCCTTTTTCCTTTAATGCTGACCTTACATTTTTAACAGATAAAGGGTCGTCCATAATTATTTTTGTAAGTTTTACATCAGTATTTGTTAATGGGTTTCTTTTGGTTATATATGCATAATTGCTAAAGGATTTAAATTTACTCAAATCCAATATTTGCCTACTACTTTCATCAGGTCTCATATCAGTTAAAAGATATGGTTTATGTCCAGTTTTATCTATCCATTTTTTAATTTTTTTCTCATTGGGATCATAAACTAATGCAACTGCTTTGCCTATTTCACCATCATATCTTACTTCTAATAAATATCCTGAAACGCTGTTATAATATTTATCTTCTTCATTTAGCCACCAACTATTTATAACTTTATTTTCATTTATAATACTATAAATTTTTTCTTCTTTATTAGTGATTTTATTGTTTTCTAAATTTGATGTTTCTTTTTCTCTTATCTCTTCACTTTTCTTTTCTTCAGTTTTAATCTCTTGAAGTAAAACAGTTTCTTCACTTTTCTTTTCTTCTATTACAGCTTTTGACTCGTTTTTTTCTCTACTAGAATTATCATTAAACATATAATCTGTTAAATCTCTAAATCTTTTTTTAACCTCATTCTTTTTAGATATATTTTCTTCTCTCTTTTTTTCTTGAGTATCAATTTTTTTCTTTAGATCATTTATAAAATCATTAATATCAGTTTGTTTTTTAGATCCCAGTGCCCGCACCCTATTAATTTTAGTAGTTTGAAATTAAAATTATTTTGATAAATAAAACTTTAATAAATAAACAATTATATAAATATATAAGTTTAACCTAATGTTTATCCTTAAGGACTTAATATTACAGATTTTTATAGTATGTAAATTTTATGTTAAAGTGAAAAAAGGTGTAAAGATTGACATATATAGGCATTTATAACTTTGTTTGGGTTCAAAGTTATGAAGCTATAGTTTATATAATTGGGACAATAGTAGCATTGATTATTTTATATTCTGCATGGGTGGGCTATAAAAGATGGACATTTGGAGGAGAAAAGATAAAATGGCCTTCCCTTGAATATATTGTAAAGAATTTTATTCAATATGTAATATTTCAGTGGAAAATCTTAAGAAAAAGGTTTCCAGGTACAATGCATGCATTAATTTTCTATGGTATTGGATGGCTTGCTGTTACTACAACACTTAGAGCAATAAATGCTCATATAGTTGTCTTTTTAACAGGAGATGTATTTTATGTTTATAAATTATTAGCAAATATTGCAGGCTTTTCGGCATTAGCAGGTATAATAATTGCGATAATAAGAAGAAAATTGAAATTAACTAAAAATTTACCTCAAGATCCTTATTATTACTTGGTTTTAGGTATGCTATTGGTTATATTGATTACAGGATTTATAGTTGATGGAATAGCTGCTGTTGCGTATAGATATACATGGGAATCTTATTGGTTCGATCCAGGAGGATATTTGGTATTTTTATGGGCAAAAACAGTTCCCGTATCAGAATTGCAAGTAATTTATAGAGGATTATGGCTTTTCCATATGACATTAGCAATGGTTGCTATGGCTTTAATACCATATACTAATTTATGGCATATTTATCCAGCAGCAGTTAATGTTTCATTACAAAGAGAAGGTAAAATACCTGATGGAATTAAACCTGTTATAGATATTGATGAGAGAATAGAAAAAGGTAAACCAATAGGTATTGTTAAGTTATCAGATACTACATGGAAGCAAAGAATAGATTATGATGCATGTACAAGCTGTATGAGATGCACAAATTCATGCCCTGCGAACATTTCAGGCAAAATATTGTCTCCTAGAGACGTTATTGTTAATTTAGCCAACATGGAAAGAAAAGGAATGTGGAACGAAAATGTCATAGGAAGTAAATTAATGCAAGTAAATCCTGAGGCTATATGGAGTTGTGTTACATGCGGAGCTTGCGTATATGAATGCCCAGTTACAATACATCATTTAGATACAATAATAGATCTAAGGAGAGGTATGATAAGCACAAGCTCTCAAGATATACCAGAAGATGCATTAAACGCTTTATATAGGTTGCAACAAAACGGAAACCCAATGGGAATGAATCCTGTTGAAAAGGAACAGTGGTATAATGAGCTTGCTCAAAAGTTTGGAGATGATATAATAGCAAAGGAAGGCGAGGAATACGATTATTTGTATTGGGTAGGTTGTGTAACAAGTTATGATCCTAGAATTAGGCCTGTTGCAGAATCTATAATAAAGATTTTAAAGAGTGCAGGATATAAAGTTGGTATTCCATTAGAACAGGGTTGTTGTGGAGAACCTGCAAGAAGTATTGGTGATGAAGCATTATATGTTGAGTACATAAAAATGAATTTAGAAATGTTAAGCAAATATAAGTTTAAGAAGCTCTTACTTAATTGTCCTCACGGCTTTAATAATTTCAAAAACAATTATAAGAAATACAAAGATTATTTCCTTAAAGACGAATCTATGAAGATGTACGCAGAATTATTAGATAATTTAAAGGTAGAGCATCACAGTATGGTGTTATCTAAGCTTGTTAAAGAAGGTAAAATTAAGCTTTCTAAAGAGCTGAGTTATGCTATAACATATCATGATCCATGCTATTTAGGTAGATGGAATAATGTATATGATGAACCTAGGGAAGTAATAAATAGCATAAAGGGACTTAGAATTAAGGAAATGCCCAGGAATAGAGAAAATAGTTTCTGTTGTGGTGGAGGGGGAGGTCAATTATTTTATGAAATTAAGAGAGGAGAAAGGATATCAACTTTAAGATCTGAAGAAGCATCAAAGACATTAGGAAACGAAAATAATAAGGTTGTAGCAGTTGCATGTCCATTCTGCAATACAATGTTTAGAGGCGAATCTGGTAAGTTTGGATTTAATGTAAAAGATATAGCGGAACTATTAGATGAATCTCTTGAAGAGAAAAAGGATAATAGCTAATGTTTAGTAATTGCTTTTACCTTGATATTTTTACTTTTATTATAATCATTCCATTCTTTTTGCTAACCTTAGCAGTTTTAGGATCAATCAAAAACGGTAATGAATAAACACCTTTATATTTATTTATTTTTCTTGCCCAATATGCTTGTTTAAATGCATTTTTTGCAATTTCTTCTTTTATTTGGGCTTCAATTGTTATCTTATTTGGTAATAGCTCAATGTTTATTGTATTGGGATCACTACCTGGTAAATCAATGGTTATTAGCAATTCATCGCCTAAGTTATGCATGCTTATTATTGGGGTTAGGTATCCATTTGATGCTTCATTAAACCTCTCATTAAACATTTTGCTTGGATTCAGTGAAAGTTCTAAATCATCAAATAAACTTTCAAACCATGCATCCATTTCATCAGTTTCTTTCATTAGATCTCTATACATTTTTAGCATTCTTTTTCTTAGATTTTCGAAGTAGTCGTATGACAATTGGTACACCCCTTTCAGCTATATATTAGGGGTGTCCTGTACTCATATCCCTTTCCTACCTTTGCTAATACATCGTTTGTTTCTTTGGCTAATCCTTGTAATCTTAGTCTTAGCGTTTCAGCCTCCTTTATGAGAGGCGAAATATCTATATTTGTATTAACGATATTTGAAATAACCTTAACTATTTCTGCAGCTGCCTCAGGATCAGGTATATCTGTAAAAGTGTCTGATAACAATAACAAGTTGTTGACTCTTGTTTTAACTGATTCTTTTAATATAATTGCATAGGGACCAACTATTATACCATCTGGAAATGGCTTTAAATCATTTAGTAATGGTTGTATTAATTTTTGTGTCTCTTGAGTTGTTGTTAAATAATAAACATTTGGCTTATCTATTTCAGCTCTAGATGGATTTCCAACACCACTTATGCTAATTATGTAATTTATACCTCTTTTTCTTGCAAATTCAACTATTGCAGATGCCAATGGTACTATACCTGAAGGGACCGGAGGAACATCTGTTATTAATACAGAAATCTCTCCATTTGAATATATTCTCATAGGATATTTTATTGAATTACCTTGAATAATAACTGCAGGAGGTATATAACCATAGCTTTCTATTCCCAATACATCTGGTAATTTTAAAGAAGTCACTATGTGACTTGCAGCTATTGGTCCCACAATACCGGCGTCTGGAAGACCTAATATTAAATATTTTGGCTTTCCCAGATCACCATATTCTATAAACTGGTAGCCTAAAATTTCTTCTAACGAATAGTTCATATTTCTACACCTTTATTAATAAAGTAAACTGTAGATTAAATTTGTTTAGTATATTACTTTCCCTAATTTCTATCCTAAAGCGATGGAGCTTTCATTTGTATGGCTAAATTCCTTATTAGATCAAAGGCATATTAGTTTTGTAATAGATTATTGTTAAAAGTTTTTATACTAATAACATTTATTGTTAAACTGTGAGAGGTGGCTTGATATGACTTTAAGGGTATGGGAAGAACCGAGAGATAATTGCATAGCAGATATGGTATGTGTAAGTTTATGCGGCGATGTTTTTGAAATGTCAGATGTTGATGGTAAAGCTAATATAATTGCAAAGTGGAGAAAAGATCCAAACAAAATAAATGAAGGTTTTGTGCCAGATGATATGAAAGATTGTGTTGAAGCAGCAGTGCAAAGCTGTCCTACACAAATAATACACATGGAGCCTGCATAATTTTTTAAAAAAATTATAAATTCAAATACATATATATTTCATATGGGTTCGGCATCATCCTTATCATATCGCTTTCATTTCTCTTTATTTCAATATAGCTATCTATTATTTCTTTACTAAATACAGGTTGTAGATATTCATAATCACTTTCAAGTTCTTCTAAAGCTTCGTCCAAACTTTTTGGAAGTGTACTTATATTTCCTTTTAGTTTTTCTTTAGGCATTTCATATACATCTAATTCATAAGGATCTCCGGGATCAATTTTCTTTTTAATTCCGTCTAAGCCTGCCAACAAAGTTGCTGAGATAGCCAGATATGGATTACATGTTGGGTCTGGACTTCTAAACTCTATCCTTGTTAAATTGCTTTTTCCTGCTGTAGCAGGAATTCTTATAGCAGCACTTCTATTGCTATGACCCCATACAAGATATACAGGAGCCTCATATCCTGGAACTAATCTATGGTAGCTATTTGTAGTTGGAGCAACTAAAGCGGCTAGACTTCTACCATGATATAATATCCCTCCTATAAAATATTTTGCTAATTGTGATAGCTCATTAGATGCTTCGTCTAAGAAAAGGTTTTTCTTTTTATCAAGATCCCATAAACTCAGATGGAAATGTAGACCGCTTCCATTATCTCCAAACAACGGCTTTGGCATAAATACAGGTATTAAGTTGTTTTGTATTGCTATATTTCTAGCAACATATTTAAATGTTATTACTTCATCTGCTACAAATAATGGATCTCCAGCTTTAACGCTCACCTCGTTTTGAGAAACAGCTACTTCATGGTGTGATGCTTCAAAGCCATATCCCATTTTCTCAAATGAATTAATTATTTCTTCTCTTGTTTTAGCTAATTTATCGTTTGGCTCTGAAAAATGATATGCCTTTTTTGTTCTTAACGTTAAAGTATCAATATCCCATGGCTGTTCGATTGAGCTTAATGAATATCCTAATCCTCTTATTGGGTTTTCTATATCAATACTTACGGAGCTAAATAAAAAGAATTCTATTTCGGTTCCAACAAGAGGCGTATATCCTTGCTCTTTTATATAGTTTGTTGTTTTACTCGCTATATATCTAGGATCTTTTTGATATCTTTTTCCATAGAAATCATATATTTCTGTTAGAACTCTCGCTTTTTTCTCATTCCATGGCAATACTGAAAATGTTGTCTCATCTGCTTTAAGAAACATATCACTTTTGTTTATTGGTTGAAATCCTTCTACACTACTTCCATCAAAAGCCCCTACAAAGCCTTTAACTTTTTCAGCATAAGACTTGTAGGGAATTGTAACTGATCTTAAAAAACCAGCTAGATCTATATATTGTAGGTCCACAAAATCTATGCCCGCACTTCCCAAACCTATTCACGGGCAAGATATAGAATATCTTGCAGGTTAATAAACTTTTCTACTGTTAACTAACTCTTTAAACATATATACATATATATTAAAATCCAAT
>DAXV01000053.1:9999-19726 GCA_002506595.1 Acidilobaceae archaeon UBA158 | reverse complement strand
GGTGAGCCTTTTTGACAGAAATAGAAGATATGGAAGAAAATGAGAAAGTTGTAATGAGAAAAGTTCAGAAATTAGGAACTTCTTCGATGATAATTACAATTCCTAGGTCATGGGCAAGGAAGCATAAGATTAGTGTTGGTAGTCTAGTTTCTGTTTATGAGGATGGAGATAGGCTAATTATTTCTCCCAATAGCGAAGGTTCTGTTTTAAAGGCTTCATTTTCTACTCAACATAACAATGTCTGCAAGCATGCTGGAAGAATTATTTTATGTTCTTATATTTCTGGTTTAGATTCCATTATTTTATATTCTAATAGACCTTTTAGGGATGATGTTATGGAAAAAGTTAATGAAGTAGTAGAAAAGCTTCCATATACTGAATCTGGATTATTAAGCGAATACGAGTTTATAATAAATTTTAAAGAAAGGCCTGTTAATATTGTTGATACCCTCTTAATATATGGAAGGAGCTTAAGTTCTCTACTTTCTAAGTTAGCGGCCCATTTAGAAGGGGCTAAATTAATAAAAAGCGAAATAGAATCTAATTATGATGAAATGAAAACATATAGTTATAAATTATTGAGGATGGCTAGTAAAGGTCATGGACAAAGCCTTAATGAAGAACATATAAATAGATTATTGGCTGCCGCTGTTGGTCTTTTAATCCTTACTAATGATTCTTTATATAAATTTGCAATGGATTTGTTAAGCCTTTCTGATTTCCTTGATAATGAAGAAAAGGAAAGAATAAAGTTCCTATTGCAATTATTAGAGGTTTCAATAGTTACATCTACATCTAGCATAAATCCTCCAAGCATAAAGAAGGAAGAAGAGGCATATTGGAAATTAAAAACTATTCTAGAATTAGAAAACGATTTAAAGGATATAATAGCAAATACTTCAGGAACTTTTGGTTATTTACTATCAACTTTAATTAACATTGCAAGAATTATAAATAATGTTGAAGAAACCTTATTATGCTATTCTATATTTTCAAAGTATTCTGAATAAAAATATTAAATAATTTTTATTTAATATTTTTTATCATTACATATTCTGAACTTAATAAATAATAATTATATAGAGTTAAGGCATTGTTTAGTGTTGTTATATCGCCTACTGTAGGTTTACCTCCATTTGATAGATTATTTATAATTTGAGATACAGAATTTACTATACTCAATGCATTTGATATATTTGATGTGAAATTATTTGACAAACCTAATGTCATACCGTTATATTTAATTTGGTTTAATGCTTGATAAGTTATGTTTATATAATAATTTGCAAGCGTTAGATTATATTTTGAAGGATTTTGTATGGAATTAAGCGTTAAGTTTACAGCAGCAGCAAACGAAGTTTGAGCAATTTTATATTCTACTATACTATTGTTATAAATTAATAATTTATTTTCCATGATTTGCAAAGTTAACGTTTTATTATATATTGATATTAAGCTTGTCGTGACGTTTAATAATTTTTTAGTTGCATTTAACGTTTTTTGATAATATGATATTATATTAGATGCGTTATTTAACGCATTTAATGATTGATTTAGATCATGCTTGTATTTATTTAAAGAGCTATTCATTTGGGTATAAGAAAAAACCCAAAGCACATTAGTTACTATTAATGCTAATGCTAATAATATCAAAGCATATTTTGTATTTTTTTCCATTTAAGTTCGCCAGTTTTTTATTGCAAAAAAGGATTTATAAATCCATTTTTTATGTTATTATAAAACTAAATGGCAAGCAAAAAGCTTTTATATCACTTATAGTGGCTAAAATTAAATAGCACAAAAATGGTTTGGGGATAAAATATGGTATGCGAAGGTTCACCTGAGGTTAGAGTTGGTAAAAAGCCTGTTATGAACTATGTGTTAGCTGTTTTGACAACACTAATGGAACAAAACGTTGGTGCTGTGGTAGTGAAAGCTAGAGGAAGGAATATTACGAAGGCTGTTGATACTGTTGAAATAGTAAGAAGCAGATTTGCTAAGAATGTAAAAGTTAAAAACATTGATGTAGGCAGCCATGAAATAACTGTTAATGACCCACAGACCAACCAACAAAGAACAAGAAGGGTAAGCAGCATAGAGATTTGTTTAAGCAAAGAGTAAAATAAACATAGATGCAAAAATTTTTTAAAGTTTCAACATTTTCTTAACAAAATTTAATATGATATCATAGGTTTCATCAATACTTAATTTTGTCGTATCAATAATCAAATCAAATATTGATAAATCTTTGATATCTATCCCATAATATTCTTTAAACCTTACCCAATGTGTATATTCTCTATACGTTGCCTCTTCTATGGCATTTTCTAAATTAATATTATCTCTTAATAATATCCTGTTTATTCTGCTATTAAGATCTGCTTTAACATATATAGATATTGTTGACAAATCCTTTAATAGCCATGCAGCTAGATGAGAATCTATAACAATACATCCTTTTTTAGCTTCTTCTAAAGTCTTTTTATCGATTTTTAGATCTATTTCTGGATCTTTTTGTGCTATTTTGTTGAGTTCTATCAAATCTTTATTTAATTCTTTAGCAAGCTCTCTAAAAGCTTGACCGCTTGTATAATATCTTAATCCAAGATCTTGGGAAAGCCTCTTTGCATAGGTCGATTTTCCAGATCCAGGTGGACCTGATACTATAATTATTGGATTTATCTTATCGCAAATTTTCTTTTCTTCTTTCATCATCATCACTTATTTAATTTGAGTTTAAAAATTAATAAAAAAGTTTAACTCCTCCAAACAATGATAGATTACATAGGTAGAGAAAATGATAATAGGAATACTGGGGTTTATGCTTGTATATTGGTGGATAATGATTTTAGGATCTCTTATAGCTGGAGGTATTGTAGCTATATTAACATTATCGGCCCCAAAAATTGTAAGTAAAGAACCAGAAAGTTTATCAAATCTAAGATATTCTATGGTCTTATCAGCAATAGCAATAATATTAGCAGGCTTAGGAGTTTTCATAGGGAGTGCGGAGTTATTAAGTTACGCATTTGGATTACCGTTTGTAGGAAATTACATTGTTATCGGTGCAGTAATTTTTGCTGCCTTCATAATAATACTGCAATGGTTATTTTCACCTTTTTTAATTAACTTGATGTATAGAACTCACCCGCCAAAAACACAAGATGAACTAAAGTTACAGAAAAGCTTAGAAAACGTTGCTAAAAAGAGCAATATAAAAGTTCCCAAATTAAGAATTGCAGAGGTTAATATTCCAAATGCATTTTCTTATGGAAGTCCATTAACTGGTAATTTTGTTGCTGTTACAAGGGGTATTATAAATATAATGCCTGAAGATGAGATGGAAGCAGTATTAGGCCATGAGGTTGGTCATTTAAGGCACAGAGATGTTTCATTTATATTAGCTTTAAGCTTAATTCCATTAGCAGTATATTACTTAGGTCAAATGCTTATATGGAATGGTATATTAGGTGGAGGAAGTAGTAGGGATAGAAACCAAGTAAGTGGAAACGTTTTGCTGCTTATTGTTGGAATAGTATTGATGGCTGCGGGCGTTTTGTTTAGATTTTTAGTTGCACACTTTAATAGACTAAGAGAATATTATGCAGATGCTAATAGTGCTATTGTTACAAAGAATCCAAGGAAGTTACAAAGAGCTTTAGCAAGGCTTGAGGTTGCATATGATTCAAGTGCAAGGCTTAGAAAAGAAGTAAAGAACAATTCAACAGCCCAAATGTTGTTTATTATAGCACCATTTGTAGAATCACAAGGAGGATTCTTCTTTAGTATAGATTATCCAAGTAGAGGGATTAGAATAGAAGATATAGATGAAGTAGTTGAAGAATTAAAGCATAAAGAAACGGATCCTAGAGAAGAAATAATTGCTACGCATCCACCAACTCCTAAAAGAATAAGATTTTTAGATAATTTAGCTAAAAAGTTAGAATATCTTTAATCTTTTAATTTATAGCTTTTTGTTTTACCATAAGTAATTTCTTCAATATATCCCATTTCAACTAATTTTGAAAGCCTTCTATATAATGGGGTTTTAGGTATACCTGTTTCACTCATTATTTGATTAGCAGTTGCTATTCCTCCAAGTCTTTTAATTGCATTTAGTATTTGTCTATCTCTTTCATCGATAACTTCTTCTCTTATTTTTTCTTTTTTACTTCTATTTAATTTCTTTTTTCTAAATAATACTAAAATAGCTACGATTATTATAGCGATGACAATTAAAATTATGTATAAATATGAATATTTGCTCTTATGCACGGTTAATTGCTGAGAAGACAATGTATATTGTATAAAGATTTTTCCTGGAGGCATTAATATAATAGGAGAGTTAGATTGATAATAAACATTTATTGGTGTAGGATTTATGTTTATTGGTATCGAGTTTTCAGGCAAAAATATCTTTGTATAATAATTTTCAGTTATATTAAAGCTCCAAACTATACCTTGTTTATTTACTATACCTAATGAGATATACGTTACATTTAAAATACCAGTTTGATTTGCTAAGATTATTAGGTCTGTCCCATTATAGTCTATTGGCATAGTTTGATAATTATTTATATAATATGCTATATAGCTTGAAGGTTGTATTGTTGGTATAATAATTACCTGAGGAGAAGAAGTTACATTGATTAAGGTAACAGATATAAAATCACCGGCATTATCAATATATATGTTATTTTCAACATAGTTATAGCTATATACGATTTTAATAGAGATTAGCATTAATATCAATGCAATTATTAATAATGATTTCTTGTTTTTCAATTTATCTACCATATTAGATTAATGTATAAATCTTATAAATTCTTAACTGCTTTTTGTTATTGGTGATAAAATGTATAAGCTATTTATGACTAGAGAAATTCCTTTTTCTGCAACAGAAAAAATTAAAAAGATGTTTAATGTAACTGTATGGCCTAAATATACTCCTCCTAGTAAAGAAGAAATAATTAATAATGCAAAAGGAGTTGATGCTTTGGTTACAACTTTGGAAGATAAAATAACATGTGATATAATTGAGGCATTATCTCCTCAGCTTAAAATCATAGCTCAATACGCAGTCGGGTTCGATAATGTGGATTTGGATTGTGCAACAAAACATGGGGTTTATGTAACAAATACCCCAGATGTTTTAACTAATGCAACAGCAGATGTTGCTTGGGCTTTAATTTTATCTGTTGCTAGAAGAATTGTTGAGTCAGATAAATTTGTTAGAAGCGGTAAGTGGTACATATTAGGCTCGGCGTGGCATCCAACTTTAATGCTTGGTTATGACGTTTATGGCAAAACAATAGGTATTGTTGGAGGAGGTAGAATAGGATATGCAGTTGCAAAAAGAGCCAAGGGATTTGATATGAATATATTATATAGTAGTAGGAGTAGGCATAAAGATATGGAAGAATTAGGAGCAAAATATGTTGATATGAATACATTGTTTAAGGAAAGTGATATAGTAACGCTTCACGTTCCTCTAACGAAGGAGACTGCAAACATGGTAAATGAAAATCTTTTAAGACTTATGAAAAAGACATCGATTTTAATAAACACTGCAAGAGGAAAAGTTGTTGATTTAGATGCATTATATAAAGCATTAAAGGAAGGTTGGATTGCAGGAGCTGGCTTAGATGTTTATCCATCAGAGCCTTTAGATCCTAAGCACCCAATAACAACTTTAGATAACGTTGTCTTATTACCACATATAGGGAGCGCAACACATGAAACAAGAGCTAAGATGGCTGATTTAGTGTATGAAAACTTAGAGATGTTTTTTAACGGGGAAGTTCCGAAAACATTAGTTAATAAAGAGGTTTTAAACATTAAAAAACCAGAAAAACTGCTATAAGTCTGATAAAATACTTTCATTTACCTCTCACCCAAATTATATGTTATAATGAAATTTTGATTAATGTTCTTATTTATTTTAAATTGGGCTTAGACATGTATAATTTAACTGGTATACAGGCCTTAGATGCTTTAATAAATCCGATTAATAAAGGAAATATAATAGAAATATATGGGGATTGGAGAATAGCTCTATCTATATCCCATATAACTATGGCTTCTTTAACCAGGTATGGAAAAGTAGGAGTAGTTTATATACAAGATTTTGGAAATTTGGATCCATACTTTGTTAGGAAAATGATTAAAATATTTGGAGGTAATTTCGATAACATCTATATTTCAAGAGCTTTTAGGAGATATGATATACCTGAATTGATAAAAAGCATTGATAGAATAGACAATTTAGTCTTAATAGATCCCTATCTTTTCTCCCCGATAAGTCCGTTAAACTATGATATGTTAACTCCTATAACTGGGGCTATAAAAGAAATTTCATCTAAAGGTATAACTATTATAATATTTAATAGAGAAACTTCTCTAGGAAGGTTTTTACCAGAAGGAGGTAAGTTTCATCATCATGTATTACATGCAATAATTAAGGTTTTACCTTATAGAAATGGAGTGGAAGCTATTTTAATAAAGCACTATGCAAAACTAACGCCAAGGATTTCTTATATATCTTATAAAGAATTAGGGGATGAGAGGCTATGGGTAGGACAACACCTTCTACAAGAATGGCTATAGAAGATGAAATAAACAGGTTACTAACAATATTAGGATATACGGATTATAAAGATAAAGAAAAAGCAAAAGAAATAATAAAAGAGGCATATAATTTGATCAGTTATTTTCAATTCCAGACTTTAAGCGATCCGTTAGAGCCTATAATTCTTGGCTTGATTTTATATATAGCTAAAAGGTGTAGTTAATGAGAGGTTTATTTATAGATGCAAAATATAAAAATGGCGAGCTTTTCCTTTATTTTTTAAATAAAAATTTGGAAAAGGTAACAGTTAAAGATTATAGGATTGCTTACATTGAACCAATTAATTTAAACGAGCTTTTAAAAATACTAGAAAATATGGATTTCATATATGAAATAAAAGTTGAGAAATGGCTTTTACCGCCATATTATGATAAAGAAGATAATATATTAAAAATTAGATATTTGGGTAAAAAAGAATTTATAAAGAAAATAGAAGAAAAAGGTCTAGGGATAAATGTTAATAATTATATAAATGAAATTAGCTTAATTCTAAGAGAAAAAGGTCTTTATCCTGGTTATTTTTATAATAATAAAAAAGAAGATGATAAAGGCCCTTTATATGATTTGCCAGAAATAAGGTATGCATATGTAACTTCATTAAACAGATATGGAAAAGAGGCTTCATGGTATGATATTAAATATTATAAAATAAAAACAAACGAAAATGACTTTATCATTAATAATATAGACGAAATTTATGATATAATAAAAAAGGAAAATGTAAAAATAGTTATGGCTGATATAAATGCATTAAATCAGATAAAAGAAAGTGAAGATTTTATTTTAATACAAAAACCTCTTGTCGGTATTTATGGCTTAATAGAATGGTCTAGGATTTCTGGTTTAACTTTAAGACAAGCTAGCAATTCTTCTATTGGAAAAATCTTGACTTCAGCTGAAATTCTTGAGGCTATGAAAAGGCACTATTTAATTAAAAGAGTTAAAAGAATTGAGCCTTGGAGGAGCTTATATGAATTGGAAAGGGCTGATAAAGCTGGTGCAATTTCCATACCTAAGGCTGGTATATACTTTAATGTTTATCAACTTGATTTTTCTAGCTTATATCCTAATATAATAGTTTTAAACAATTTATCAGCAGAAACTGTTAATAATCCCAATTGCTTAAAATATGAAATTAAAAGTATAGGTCATAAGGTTTGTCTAGATAAAGAAGGCATAATTCCAGTTGTATTAAGAAATTTAATAAATAGAAGAGAAACGCTTAGACCTTATAAAAGCAATCCGGTATATAAAGAAAGATTTGATGCAATAAAATGGATTTTGGTGGCAGGCTTTGGTTACTTGGGTTATAGAAATAGTTTGTTTGGCAGCATATCAGCATATGAAACAGTTACGTCAATAGCAAGAGAAATTATTAAGAAATCTTACGAAATTTCCATAAAAAATGGATATAAAGTAATAAATTTTATTGTTGATAGTCTATTTATAATACCTGAAAGGCCTAAGGTAAGCGTTGAAGAGCTTAGCGAAATAATAAGCAATGAGATAAAAATAAAACTAAGATTAGAGGATAAATTCGTATGGCTTGTTTTTCCATATACTCAAAAAGGTTTAGGCTCTCCTAGTAAATATTACGGATTAAAAGATGATGGTTCTTTAAAAATAAAGGGAATAAACGCTGTAAGAAAAAATGTGCCAGATATTATAAAGGAAGCCGAATTAAATGCCTTAGAAATTTTAAAAAATGCTAAAAATGAAAAAGAATTTTTTGAATTATTAAGTAAAGCAAGGGAGGAATATAATAAAATAAGGGAGGAATTAATTAATAACGATATAAAGGAAGAATTGTTAATAATAAATAAAAGTGTAAATAGTATAAAAGATACTCAACAAATAAAGGCAAGTTCTTATTTATATGGTTTAAGCGATTCTATAAGCTACATTATAGACTATAATGGGAAGCCCATTCCTGTGGATTTTTATAGAGGAAAATATAATAAAGAATATTATTTAAAATACTTAGAAAGGTCTGAGATAGAGATGCCTTGGGTTCTCAACAATAAGGTATCATAAAAATTTTCCAAAAAATTCCTCTTTTCTCCCATACAGAAGTTTAAGGCCACCAACGATATTACCGCAGGTATCTATTTATCTAGTGCTATAAAGTCTTAAGAATACTCTACCTATCTATTTACAAACAGGCCGAAAGGCCTAGGTGAATCGGAATGGCAAAGGGCAAGAAGGCTAAGAAAGAAGAAGGTGCAGCTGGTTCAGAAAAGAAATAAGGAAATTATATAATAAAGTTTAATAATTAAATTAATTTATATTTCTTTTTATTTTGTTTGTTTTTGTTTGTTTTTTATGTAAAATAATAAAAATTAATAGATAATAAAAATTTTGTAGTCTATGAGTTATTTAAATATTTCCGCCTGCAATATTTTTAATGTAGGAAGTATAGTTTATTTTAAGAGCAAACAATAACCTGGTGGTTTCCATGCTAAAAATAGCAATAATTCACACAAGAATAAAATTAGGAGCCAAAAGAACTAATATGAAAAGGCTTGAAGAATTGATAAATAGGTTAATAATTGAACATGAAGATATCGATTTAATATATTTGCCAGCTTATCCTTTAACAGGTCCTATAGTTGGCTATTATCCAAATCAAAAAGTAAAAAACATGTTGAAAAACTTTGCTGAAAGACTTAATGGATCAGAAATACAACAAAATCAAACTTTCATGGTTGTATCTAAATGGTCGCATGAATTTGGAGTTTATGTAATAGCAGGCCCTATAATTGAGAGAGCCGGACCAAGGCTTTACTTGACAACATTTATAAGCAATCCTCAAGGTGAATTGGCTGGAAAATATAGAAAAATAGCAATAACTAAAAGTGAAGAGGAAAACGGCTTAACTCCTGGAAAAACGGTTGAAGTTTTTAATATAAAAAAGAAAAATGCATATGTTGGAATTTTTTCCGATGAAGATCTTGGCTATCCTGAAATTTTTAAGGCATTAAGCTTTATGGGCGCAAATGTTATAATAGGTTCTATGCTTCCTTATGAATCAAAGTTTTTTAAGATGAAAAGCGAAAGTGAAACAAACATGCTAACATTAGACCTAGAAAACATAAACAA
>DAXV01000053.1:995-9975 GCA_002506595.1 Acidilobaceae archaeon UBA158 | reverse complement strand
GCAGTAGAAGGTGTTAATAATAGCGGTTATGTTGCTTTTATGCCAACCATAACTTCTGAACCTGAAATTGGGGTTGTAAAGGAAAGGATAATGTCTTATGATGATATAGATTTACCTATTATAGTAGAGGTTGATACAAGCGCAAAACCTATACAATATGATGAAACGAGTAAATTAATATTAAAAAATTTATGTAGAAAAAATGAATTAAATGAAAAAGAAGAAGATGAAATTTAGGCAACTGGTCCTATAACTGTTTTTCCTGCCATCTTATTTATCATTTCTACTTTTTGATCAACTAATTTTTGTATTTCATTTATTTCTTCATCAGTTAAATGGGCAAACCTTCCCTGTAATTTTAAGTATTCTTTAACAGGCTTTCTTTTCATTACAGGGAAAGTCACTCTGAAATTGCCATGATCTATTTCATAAATTGGGAATATACCTGTTTCAGTTGCTAGTCTTGATATTGTTATGCCTAAAGCAGGATCAAAACGCCAACCTGTTGTACATGCCATCAGAACTTGAATAAATGATGGACCTTCGTTTAAAACCTCAAGTCCTCTTGCAAATTTATTTATCATATCCATTGGATAAGCTGGATTTGCTGTAGCTACATAAGGTATATGATGAGCTGCTGCTATACCTGCTATGTCTTTCTTGTCTCTCCACTCACCTCTCCAAACCTTTCCAGCAGGTGTTGTTGTAGTCCATGCTCCATGTGGAGTTGAACCACTTCTTTGGATACCAGTATTCATATATGCTTCATTATCATATAAAACATACATAACTGGGTCTCTTCTTTCTAACATACCGCTTAAGCTTTGTAAACCTATATCTACAGTGCCTCCATCTCCTGCTACTACAACAACTTTAACGTCTTTATTTTTATCCATTAGCCCCTTCCTTTTCATTGCTTTTATTGCAGCAGCTATGCCACTTGCAGATGCACCAGAATTTTCAAACGCTGAGTGAAGCCATGGAACTAACCAGTTTGAATATGGATATCTTGTTGTTGATACTTCAACGCAACCAGTAGCGTTAACAATTATTGTATCTTTTCCTGTCACCTTTGTTAGCATTCTCATAATTGTTCCAGCAGTACACCCTGGGCATAAACCATGACCGCTTATAAACAATTCTTCCCTAGGTATATCATAAAGGCTCTTTATCCTCAAGACTTTATTTTGGCTCATTCTCTCACCCCATAGAATATTGTTTCTTCATGTCTCCTCCCTTCATGAGCGAGCCTAGCTAAGGCCAAAAAGTCTTCAAATTCAACAGTTCTTTGTCCAATGCCTGCAACAACGCTTATTAAGTTAAGCTTTAAACCTTCTTTTACCATTGCACCTGAAATTTCATTTGCCAATGGACCTTGATATGGTGCGCCGTAGCTTATTGCCCTATCTATTACTAATAAATTCTTCTTATCGCTTGTATATTCAACGAATTTTTGTAACGGGAATGGCCTATATACTCTTAACCTTAATAGACCAACATTTAAACCCTGTTTTCTTATTTCAGGTAAAAATGCCTTCAATGTTGAGGCATAGCTAGCGTTAGCCATAATTAATGAGTCTGCATCTTCACACATATAGCATTCCATTAAGCCGTAATTTCTGCCAAACGTTTTTCCGAAATCTTCATCAACCTTTTCTATAGTTGGTAATGATCCATTAATTGCCTGTACTTGTTGATATTTGAATTCATAATAATATTCAGGCGGAGTTATTGAACCTATGCTAACTGGTTTATCTGGATCGAGTTTAAACGGATATTGTACTTTTGGCGCAAATTTCATTACTTTTTCTTTATCTTCAATTATAACAGGCTCAATTGTATGGCTCATAACATAACCATCATATCCGACCATTACTGGTAATAAAACATTATGATCTTCTGCTATTTTGTATGATTGTATAATTGTATCATATGCTTCTTGGGCTGTGTGAGCAAAAATAATTATCCATCCTGCATCCCTTGCATTAAATAGATCGCTTTGATCATTCCATATGCTTATAGGGGCGCTTAAAGATCTCATTGCAACGCTCATAACTAATGGTGCCCTTAATCCAGAGGCAATGTGAAGCATTTCGTGCATTAATGCAAATCCTTGGCTTGCAGTTGCAGTAAATGCCCTTGCTCCTGTTAGAGATGCAGAAATTGCAGCGCTTAATGCGCTGTGCTCGCTTTCTACATGAATATATTCAGCATCTAATTCTCCTTTAGCTATAAATTCTGATATCTTTTCAACAACTGTTGTTTGTGGAGTTATTGGATATGCAGATATAACGTCAACATCTAAATCTTTTACTGCATATGCAATTGCATGATTTGTACTTAAAGGAATTGCTCTCTTAGCTTCTTCTAGCATTTAAGCCACCTCCACTGGAACCATTTCTATAGCTTTAACTGGGCACTCTTGAGCGCACATTCCGCAACCTTTACAGAAGTCTGCATTAACGTCATAACTTACCTTATATTTCCTGTTTTTCTTTGTTGTGTATTCTTTATCTAGTTCAACTATTGCATTATCTGGGCAGACGTACCAACAAATCCTGCATCTGGTGCAGGTTTCTTGATTAATAACAGGAATTAATACCTTCCAATCCCCAGTTTTATATTCTAAACTGTTACCAGGATTAACAACAATCCCTCCAGGGGCCATTTCTTTATATGAAACTAGTTTCTCCATTTAAATCGCCTCCTGCAATTTCATAACTAAAGTGGAATCATATGCTTCCTTAACTGCCATTGCATTCGCTTCCCCAATTTTTCCATGGAATCTGTTCTTTAAAACATCTATTATTGTATCAATTTTAATTAGGTTTGTCGTTTTTATTACTGCGCCTAAAATTGCTGTATTTACTATATTTGCTTTTAACCATTTTAATGCAATAGTTGTTGCATCAACTGTTGAGACGTTATAGCTATCAGGTAAATTAAGCTTCTTAATCAATTCATCAGGTTTTAATGGAGTATTTGCTATAATATATCCCCCATTTTTAAGCCCTTCTATGTATTCCTTTTTTAATAGGCTTCTATCTAATATAACAACAACATCTGGATTTTCTATTGGAGTCCTAGGTATGTTTGGATTGTCAGTTATTCTAGTATAAGCCCTTACAGGCGCTCCTCTTCTTTCTGCACCAAATTCTGGAAATGCTAACGCATATTTACCTTCTATAATTGCTCCAGAAGCCAATACTTCTCCAGCAGTAACAGCACCTTGGCCTCCTCTTCCGTGCCATCTTATTTCTATTGTGGCCAATTAGACCGCCTCAAGTATTATATTAAGTTTAGAGATTAAATATTAAGCGATTAATTGAATAAAAATAGATTCTTAAAATAAAATGAGTTAGTTAAATTGTTTAATATAAAATCATTTTTCTATTAGAAATGCTTTTTATTTTATTTAACGCCGTTAAAGATATATAAAGGTGTACCTATACTATACATATTTGGGGGAGAGTGTGAGTCTAAATTCAACTAGGAGGATTCAAAGGTTAGGAGGTTCAAGCTTAATAGTTACGTTGCCCAAACAATGGGCTAAAAAATTAGGTTTAAAGGTTGGAGATGAATTAATGATTTTAGAGGAGGGAGATCATCTAAAATTAGTTCCAGCAAGTAATAAGGCAGCAATTAAGGCAGAAACTGTATCAATAAAATATAACGGGGTTGCTAGAATTGCTGGTCCCAAATTAATAGCTGATTGCGCCTTTATACATGGATATAACAGATTAAATATTAATGTAAAGGGTTTAGATAACGTTTCATATGAAAACTTGATTAAATCATTAAATGAAAATGATAAGGTGGAAAACGTTGTTGAAGGTATAGATAATGTAGAAGTTGAATTATTAAATCCTCAAGAAGATGATTCAAGCAAATTAATCAAAGAATTAAATTCAAAATTACAAGACATGATAAATATTGCAATAAGTGAAGAAAATGTAAAAAGCGATTTAGAAAAGATTAGAAAAGAGGCTGAAGATATATCAATGACAATATTAAGGATATCAAAGAAGGAAGGAGAACAATTAGACTCAATTTCCTATGGATTAATATTATCAATACCAAATTTAGTTTACAGCTATTTAGTTTCATCTAGTAAAGAACAAATAATTAAGGATTCACAGCAATTATCAATTGTATTAAGTGATTTATTAGGAGGAATAGCATCAAGCAGTGGTAGGAGGATTTTAAATGCAGTTAAAATTGCATCTGAAAACAAAATAAATGAAAGTGGTGTATTGGCAAGCATATATTCAATAATAGAAAGCATAGGGACAAAATTGATATGCCCTGCTATAATAGATGAAAATCTTGTATTAGATTTAGGGGAGCAATAATAAAAATTTATTCTTTAATATTAAATTTCTTCTCGGTGGAAGAGTGGATTATATAAGACAAGTAGCTGAAAAGCTAATCAAAGCAAATTTTGCTGTTGTTTTAACTGGAGCTGGTATTAGTACTGGAAGTGGTATACCTGATTTTAGGGGACCCAAAGGAATATGGAAGGTATTAGATCCGAATTTGTTTCATATTTCTCATTTTTATGAAGATCCCTTAGATACGTGGAAGTTATTTAAGAATGAGATGTATGAAAAGATAAAGAATGCAATACCAAATAGAGCACATTACTCTTTAGCTAGACTTGAGGAATTGGGTATTATAAAAGCAATTATAACACAAAATATAGATAATTTACATCAAAAGGCTGGGAGCAAAAAAGTTATAGAACTGCATGGAAATATGAAATTAGCTATTTGTACTCAATGTGGTAGGAAGTTTGATATAGAAGAAGCTTTTAAAGAAGTTGATGAAAATAAGATACCTTTATGTCCATATTGTGGAGGTATATTAAAACCAGATGTGATATTTTTTGGCGAAGCATTACCTCAAAATGAGTTAAAAGAAGCATTTGATTTAGCATCTCAAAGCGATTTATTTTTGGTATTAGGTTCAAGCTTAACGGTTTCTCCTGCAAACCAATTACCAATAGTTGCAAAAAGTAATGGGGCAGATCTAATTATAATAAATATGGAAGAAACAGAATTAGATAATTATGCTGATATAAAAATAGAAGGTAAAGTAGAAGAAATATTCCCGAAAATTTGCAAAAAAATTGAGGAAATGATTGCATCTCAAAGCAATTGCTAAATCTTTTTCCATAAATAAATTCCTTTTACTTCTTTCTTCTCTGCCATGTTTAAGTTTTCTAACCTCTTTAAATGAGCTAATGTTTCTCCCATGGCAAAAAATCTTTCAGGGTAAGGATATTCTTCCCATGAATTATATGATGCTCTCCATTTAACTTTCTTTGCAATATCATATGCAGATAGCGGTGACTTACTTATTAATTTTAATATCTCATTTAATCTCTCTTCATGATGTTTAATTATTTCATTAGCTCTTTTAGAGGGATTTAATATTGGTTCTTTATGCCCAGGAAAAGCTATTTTTGCATTTAATGAGGCGATCTTTTCTAGGCTGTCTAAGTAATCACTTAAAGGATCTGTATTTTCATCAGTTAAAGTTATTTGGGGAGTTATTGGATCTAATACATGGTCTCCTGTAAACAAAATGCCATATTCTTTATTATAAAGGTTAATTTGTCCTGGCGTATGTCCTGGAACTTCTATTATCTTAAATTTCAAATCATATAGATCAATTTCTGAATCGTTGCTAACTGTTATCCATGGTATTTCCTGCAAATCATTTATATAAACATCAATTAATTTCATTGCTGGGTGGGACTTTGAAATTTCATTTGCTTCACTTGAAGGCATTCCATGATTTATATAAATTTTTAATGCTTTTGTTATAAATTTGTCAAAGCCTTTCCTTACAACCTTTTCATCCTTTAAGCCTAAATAGAAATCTGATGCACCTAATGAATATAAAACTGGAGATAAGGTTATGTGATCTACATGAAAATGTGTCACAATAACTGATTCCATCTCATTGAATTTATATCCTAACTTTTTTATTTCTTTTGATAATTCATAAAAAGTTTTCATATTATACATTCCTGCATCAATTAAACTAAATGAGTCGCTATCAGAAATCATATAAACGTTTATATATTTTAGAGACTCTATTGGTATAGGAAGTTTAATTCTGTGCAACCAAGAGGGCAAATCGATAGATGTATTTTCCAACTTATACACCTAATTTATCTTTATTTCTAGGAGTTTAATACCTATCTGCTGAATATTATTTAAGCATCTTAACTTTTTAAATTTTCTGATTAATAATAAATATGGTAAATGAAATGGTAACGAATCTACCAGCAGAAGCCATTGCAAAGCTAAACAAATACAGTGATGCAAAGACAACAGAAGATAAGATAAAGGCGTTAGAAGAATTCATAAGCGCTGTTCCTAAGCATAAGGGAACTGAAAATTTGCTTTATTGGGCAAGGAGTAGATTAGCAGAGCTAAGAGAAGAAGAGGAAAAAGAGAGGAGGAAGAAAAAAGGTGGTGGAGGGCCTAAGATTTTTATTGAAAAAGCTGGTGCAGGTCAAATAGCAATAATAGGCCCCCCTAATTCAGGTAAAAGCAGTTTAATGTCAAGGTTAACTAATGCAAAGGTGATTATAAGCCCAAACCCTTTTTCAACAAGTGAACCAATACCAGGTATGATGCAGTATGAAGATATACAATTCCAATTAATTGACACACCCCCTTTGATTAGTAATGAAGGTAATTATGTTAATACAAGGGTATTAGCCATAGCGAGAAATGCAGATGCAATAATAATTGTTGTTGGACTAGATGATGATTATAAAAGCAATTTGAAGAAAGTTATCGATGTTTTAGAAAAGAGGGGGATAATGATATCTAAAGAAAAAGGATTTATAAGAATAATAAAACATAGAACAGGTAATGGAATAAATGTTGTATTTTATGGTAAACCAAGATTTACTGAAGAAGATGTAAAAAAGGCATTAAGCTCTTATAGAATTTTTAATGCAACTGTTGAAATATATGGAGAGCCTAGTCTAGATGATATAGATGCTTCATTAATAAATGCAATAACATATAAGCCTACAATTGTTTTGTTTAATAAAAAAGATATAGGTAACTTTGATGGAATAGATTTGCCTAAAGATGTGTTATATAAGGTAGTTTCTTCTAAAACAGGTGAGGGATTAGAAGACTTAGGTAAGGATATATTTAACCTTTTAAGAATAAAGAGGATTTATACAAAAAAGCCTAATTCTCCCCCAGACAAGGATCCTTTAATAATAAGAAAAGATGCAACGATAAAGGATATTGCAGAAACAATAAACATAAGCCATATAAAATATGCAAAGATATGGGGTAAGGGAGCAAAATATGATGGTCAAAGGGTTGGGCCAGATTTTATACCTAAAGATAAGGATATTGTTGAGATAAGGTCTTAAGTTGATCCTGCTATGCTTTTTGCCTTTTCTATTAAATCATTCATTAATTTAGATAATAAAAAGTTCTTTCCTTTAATTCTTGCATTTTTCTTCATTTCTTCATATAGTTGATCATCATTTAAAATCTTATTTATTGCTTCCACGCCCCCTTCAACATCATCTGCTCCTCTTAAATGAATTCCTTCAACTCCATTTGTTATTAGCCATTTTTGCCCATATACTGCGCTTGTTATAATTGGCACACCTCCATACATGAATTCAATTTGAGTTAAACCCAATGCCTCCATCTTTGACATTATTATATTTAGATAGCTTGCCTTTATTAATGATGCCTTTTCTTCAATACTTATTTCTCCTGTTAAAACAACATTATCCAATTTTCTTGATTCCTTATAGACCTTGTCCCATTGATCCCCAGGCTTTCCAGCTATAACGAAAATCAAATCCTTTTTGTTTTTAAAATGCTTTGCAATTTCAACAACAGCTAAAGGATTTTTCCTTTCCTCTACTGTTCCTAAATATGCTATAATTTTTTTATTTTTATCTTTATTTTTTAAATATTTTTCTATAAATAAGTCTGGTGAAGCTGTATCTATTTTGTTTGCTTCATCATCATCCAATCCTCCAGGAAAGATATAAATTTGTTGGGGATTTGCACCCAAGGTTATCATATCTTCCCCTTCTATTCCAGTAACTGCTAAAATTAAATCAGCAGCCTTGAAAATTGAAGGAAGTTCTGTCATATTCCATGCCATCCTATAAGTCCTTTCTATTGGATCATACCTACCAGGCTCTGGTGGTTGATAGTGAGACATGTGAGCATAAACTATCCTTTTCTGATTAACCCCCATGCTTCCCATCAATTTTCTCCACATTATCCACTTTGCAGTATCTTCTGGGCCATTCCATAGTGTTGAGTGAGTAACAATAAAGTTTATCCCAATTTCTTCATCTATTTTATTTAAAACTGTTATAAAATCCCTAAAAGAAATCCTTCTTGGAGGCCAATTAACTTTTCTACTTAATACCCTTATTGTTGGTAAATTAATTTTTGGATCCTTCTCAAATACTGCATAAGGCTTTTCAGATAATTCCAAACTCCTTTCATTTATAACAGGTTCATTATCATGATAAACGCTTGTTATTAAATAAGATTTATAGCCTAGTTTTATTGCCCACTTTAGCATTCTTTGAGCAACTAATTCTTGACCTTTGCTATTAGATGTCTGATACATGACAGGAAAGAAGTTAAATTCCATCTCAAGTCCTCCTTAAATACCTTGTTATTATCAATGCAACAAAAGCAATTGCTAATCCCCACGCTAATGGCTGCAACAAAATCATTAATGGTGTAACGTCTAATTTAACTTCTCTCATAGCTAAAGTTATAACTGTTATGTAGAGGACAATTTTTATATAAACAATTAATATTTCTATTTCTTGCCCTCCCCTTATTTTCGCTTCCCCTGATATATAGCCATCAAAGACATCAATTAATATAAACCCAATTAATATTATAAAAACAAATAACGCTACATAACCTAGGCCATTTGTTAAATAATAAGAAAC
>DAXV01000053.1:363-916 GCA_002506595.1 Acidilobaceae archaeon UBA158 | reverse complement strand
CCTGCTCTTAAAACAATCCTTCCCATACTTATGTGTTTAAACCAATCGTTGAAACCAGTTACTTCTAATGTTCTTTTTATGATAAACTTTATGAATTTACCTATTAAATAAAAAACTATTACTATTACAACAAATATTACCGCATCTATTACATAGCTAATAATCTGCATATTTTATTATCGCCTCCCATACATTATCAAATTCAACAACCTCTTTTACCTTAATGTTTTTTAAATGGCTATTATATTTATGCAAAACCAATATTGGTATATCAGCTTTTTCAAATGCAGGTAAATCGTTTTCGCTATCTCCAAAATATATGGTTAAATCTGCATTAAAAAGCTTTTTTAAGAAAATTAATGCGTCTCCTTTGTTTAATTTGCTTATTAAAATATCAATAAATGGCTCGTTTTCATAGCTTATTACTTTAAAATTTAATTTCTTTGCATAATTTATAATTTTTTCTAAGTTAGGTTTAGAAGAGAAACGCCAGTCTATATTTATTCCAGCTATTAAGTTGCTCGTTGTTTTCTTTATTTCAATTTTTACTTTG
>DAXV01000053.1:0-282 GCA_002506595.1 Acidilobaceae archaeon UBA158 | reverse complement strand
CATGAATACGCATCTACTTTTACTCTATCTATTAATAAATCGCAAGTTTTAGTTGAAACTATTGCTACTTTGTTCCCTTTTTTAATTGCATAATCTATTGCTTCTAATACCTTATTAGAAGGATAAGCTTTTTCTAGGCTAACATCTATTGGACTTATTGTTCCATCGTAGTCAAGCATTATTATTTTCATTTTAATCCCTGATTAATATAAGGAGAGAATAATAAAAAAATTGATGAAATACTTATTTAATTGGGATTAGTCATTGTTAACCGGGGAGTTA
>DAXV01000006.1:68012-71073 GCA_002506595.1 Acidilobaceae archaeon UBA158 | reverse complement strand
AAATTTTCTATAAAATGACTAAAAAGCCCAATCACCTTTTTGGTTGCCAATAAATATAAAAATTTTATATGTTGAACTATTGTAATTGCTATTAAAAATTTTCTACCAATTTTGTATATGACATTGATTTATACCTACTATTATGGAAGATATTACTAAGCCTGCTTGCAGTCAGAAGGGATTGAGTATAAGGAGCTATGAGATGAACCCCCACATATGGGGTCATGATATTAAGGAAAATTATAAGTATTATTTAGGTTAGACATGTAGTACTTCTATTAGTACTTCTATTTCCCTTAAGAAATGTTTATAATTGGTTTTATTCAATACTACCAAAATGGTGGTAATAAGTGGATACTTCGTCTCCGACTACCTCTTCTACCATCAATTACGAAGGGGTCAGAAGGGGTGGAGAATATGGCTTTATTGGCATTCTACTTTTCTTGATCGGCGGTGTCTTGTCCATTGTGTCGCATATGGCGGGCGTTGTTGTAGGTATTGTGGGTCAAATAATCTTTTTAGTTAGTCTTCATGAACTCTCTGAGGAGCTGGGCGAGGAAAGAATATTTACTTATGGTATTTATTCCTTGGTAGTCTCAATTATAGGAGGAGTGATCATTATCGCTGGTTTCGCAACTGCAGTGATTCCTTTCTTTACTTCCCTTTCTGTCGTCTCGATAATCAGAGCAGCTGTAGCTGCTTTTATCGCTCTCTATATCATGATTGTTATAATAGGTTATCTATACAAGAGAATATTTGAGATGCTCTCAGATAATACGGAAATCTTGGATCAAGACGTTTCCAGAAACTTTAAGAGCGCTGCAAAGTGGTATTGGATAGGTGCTCTCCTTTTTGTAATAATTGTTGGTGCTTTATTAGCTATCGTTGGTGAAATCTATGCTCTCATCGCATTTAATAACTTGCAACACATAGAACAACCACCTACAGCTTTGAGTACAACTGTACAATCTAGTACATGATTAATAATTTTAAAGAGAAAACTATGAATTAAAGCTATTACTATTAAATATACGGAAAGGCATAAAATATAGTAACTATGGAGTTTCAAAATGTTTAAATCCTTGTATAAATCATGGGATTGCTTTTTGTGGAACTTTACACATTTTTAGGTAATTATTGAGAAACTATATGTAGATCATTTGATTTTTAATGTAATTATTAATTTAATGGAGCCGCCGGCGGGACTTGAACCCGCGACCACTGGCTTACAAGGCCAGCGCTATCGGTTCCCACGCAGGGATCTACCGGTCTGAGCTACGGCGGCACCACGATTTTTTATATAATAGGGGTTTATAGTTTTTTTCTGTGGAAGATGTCATTCAAAAATAAAAGGTGTTTGGATTGCAAAAATACTATGCATTGTTATCAGGGTTGCATCCAACCTTACCAAAAGCAGAACTAGAATCTTTAATAGAAGTAACGAATTCTAACGCAAAGATAATTTATGATTTCGATGGTATTTCTATTATAGAAGGCTATTTAGATGCCGAAAACATTGTAAAAAGATCAGGTTATATTAAAGAAATGGGATATTTATTTGGTATCTATGAAGATATAGATTATCAAGATATAGTTAAAAAATTAAAGGAATATGATATAAAGGAAGCAAGGGTAAAGGGGTTTAGATATAAAGGATTCTCATCCTATATTAATATACCTAATCTAGAGATTGGATTATCTCGAGAGCTTGATAAAAATGGTATTAATGCAAATCCAAGGTCTAATACAATAATAAGAATTTTAATAACTGAAAGCGTAATCATTGTTGGTTTGCTTATATCTACACAGGAGAATTCTTATAAGGAAAGAGTAAAAAATAGACCTTTTAAGAGACCCGGTCAAATAGATCAACAATTATCAAGAGTAATGGTAAATCTTTCTAGATTAAAGGATAATTCTATATTTCTAGATCCATTTTGCGGCACAGGTAGTTTAGCTTTAGAAGCGTGTTCATTAAATGCATCCCTTTCTATTTGTATGGATTTAGATATAAACATGGTTAAGGGTTCCTTATTAAATATGAAAAGCTATAATTGCTGCAAATCGTATCTAATTGCTAGGCATGATGCAGTAAAAATGCCTTTAAAAGATGAAAGTATTGATTCCTTATCAACAGATCCTCCTTATGGTAGATCTACTTCTACAAAAAAGAGAGGATATCATGTATTGATAAAAAGTTTTTTGGAAGAAGGCTTGAGAATTATGAAAAAAGGCTCTTATTTAGTATATGCGGGTCCTTCATATGAAAAGCCTTATACAATAGCAAGAGACTTAGGATATAAAATAATAGGAATTCATGATATGTTCGTTCATAATAGTTTAAATAGGCAAATCGTAGTTATAAGAAAGACTTAAATTTTTTAAATTTTTAATAACAATTGGTGGAAAAATGATAATAACTTATAAATCTAAATATAATTTCAACGAATTAAAAATAAAACTTGAAAGTTTGATAATAAAGAAAGGTATGGGGATATTTTCTGTTATCGATCATAGTAAAAATGCTGTTTCAGTTGGTATGAAAATGAACAGATCTCTATTATATATTTTTGGAAACCCAAGGAGTGGTACGTTGTTAATGTATAAAGATATGAGAGTTGGTGTTATATTGCCTTTAAAAATCCTTATATGGGAGGATGATAATAAAAACTTGTTTATGACCTATTATACTATTTATGAAACTTTAAAGAACTTTAAATTAAATAATGAAGATTTAGAATTAGCAAAAAACATTGATAATAATATAATCGAAATGCTAAAAGAATTAGGAATTGAAGTAGAACACTGACTTTCTCTCTTCCTAAAGGGCGAAGTTCCCTTTGAGCAGTTCATAGGTTTGTGATTTACCACCTTAATTTTCTTTATTTCATAGCTAGTGAAATTTACAAACATGCTCCATTTATTAAAAGTTAATGGGTGAATCTTCAGCACGCCAACCCCTATCTTTGTAGAGTTTACTTACTCGTAGTTTCTAGAGACTTAGGAATATGTATTTACATTACATGGTTATACATAAATAATATGCCTATTGTAGGCTCCT
>DAXV01000006.1:60013-67943 GCA_002506595.1 Acidilobaceae archaeon UBA158 | reverse complement strand
ATTTTAAAATCATCTTTGAGTTTATTATTAATTTTGAGTTTTTATTATCCCAGCTAACATCATAAATTATAGGTAGTCCTGTTGGTATTTCTAAATTTGGAATATCTTCTTCTGAAATATTTTCTAAAAACATAACAATAGACCTTAAGCTGTTTCCATGAGCAACTACAAGCACATTTTTACCGTTTTTTAAATCAAGCATTATAGTGTTTTTAAAGAATGGAACAGTCCTTTTTTGTGTATCCTCTAGACTTTCTCCATTAGGAGGCCTTACTTTATAACTTCTTCTCCATAACTTAACTTGTTCCTCTCCATATATTCTAGCAGTTTCTTCTTTATTTAATCCTTGCAAATCCCCATAATGTCTTTCATTAAGATGCTCATCCTTAATAACAGGTATGTCATATCCTAAAGTTAACAATACAAGATCTAATGTTTCAATGGCTCTTTGCAATTTGCTTGTATATGCTACATCAAATTTATATTTTTTTAATAAAAGTCCAGCTCTTATTGCTTCTTCTCTTCCTTTATCTGTTAAAGGAACATCAACCCAACCAGTAAATCTATTTTCTTCATTCCATAGAGATTCTCCATGTCTTAACAAGCACAATATTGGCATTACATTTACACCCACTATAATAAAAATAGATATGGCTTATTATTCTTTTTTATTAAGTGGTTTTTATTATCATATATTTTACATTTACTTAGAATCCATTATTAAATCTAAGAGTACTATTTTATAAAACAGTTTATTAAATAATAAATAAAGAAAGTTTAATCTTTTGGAGGACCTCTATCCCATAAAGGTTTTCCTCTAACTGTTTGAGGAGAAAGCCAATCTATAACGCTATTGATATCCTTTGATTCTATAATAATTTTTATTGGCCCTAAAGGTGATTCCTCATCCCATGATATAAAACTTATTTTTCCAGAATATGCAGCTTGTTTATGTAAAAGTATAATTAATTTATTTCCCTTTATCCTCTTGAAGAAATAAGTTCTAGCTGCATCTAATATTGACTGCTTTCTTAATAAATCATGAAATTTATTTAATGATTTATATGAATTTGAAGTACATCTTACAATTTTATAATCTCCTTGATCCATAATCTCTAAATTTTCATATGTAAATACATTACTTATTGCTTTAATTACCTTTTCTTCATCTTCAGTAGGTCTCAATTCCGCCTCTACAATAATTTTTCCATTCTCCATTTTTTATGACCTCTACTATATTATTTATTTTGTTCTCTATATCTTTTAAATCGTTTTCATTTACTATTATGAAATCAGATAAGGCTATAACATCTCCAATACCATATTCTAAGTTTTTCCTATCTCTAAACGAAAATTCTTCCCAAGAAATGATATTTCCTTCTCTCTTTCTTTCATTTAATCTTTTAAATCTTGTCAAAGGAGAAGCATGAACTGCTATAAGGCATATATCATAAATCGTATTAAATATTTTTAATTCTTCTAATCCTCTAACTCCATCAATTATTATCATATTATAATGATTTATTTCTAGTTTTTTTATTAAAATTTTTGCAATTGCGTTATTTCCATATTGGTTTCTTAATTCAGTAGCAAGATTTTCGATGTTTTCAACAGTTGGTGTAATACCTCTTAATTTGGCTTCTTCTCTAACAACATCTCCCATGCTAAATATTTCGATTCCTAGTTTTTCTGATATTATTTTTGATATGTAACTTTTTCCACTACCAGGCATACCAGTTATTGCTATTGCAAGCCTTCCCATGATACGTTCCCTAATTTATGTAAGGCTTTGTAAATATATGCAATTAATAAGGATCTATTTTAGCTTGTAGCCAAATTTTCTTAATAATTCTTTTCTTTCAACTTTATCATCTTCTTTTTCTACACCTAATGGCCTAAATCCGTCTGAAAAACCTAATATAATCCTACTTTCTCCAGAATCTAAAACAGCAACCTTTACTGGATTTGATGTTGCAACATAAACATGAGTTACCTCTTGAACAGATTTTATTGAATTGAGCACATTGATAGGCCATGAATCCTTTAAATATATTACAAAAATATGGCCAGATGAGATAATATTGCATGCATTTATCGCATGATTTATTAGATCGTTATCATTACCCTCATATCTTATTAACCTTTTTCCTGATGCTTCACAAAATGCTATGCCAAATTTTGACGAAGGACAACTTGTTACCATTGCTTCATATAAATCTTCAACTGTTTTAATGAAATGACTTCTTCCTATTATAATATTTGTACCATCAGGAACTGGAATATCTAAGACTTGAAAATCCATGCTTATTCACCAAGATATCATTAAAGGTGCAAACTTAAATTTTTATCTAGATTCAATCGCTTTTTGACAAAGATCTTAATCTCTCAACAAAATGATATTTATCAAGGATTTCATATAAATAATTTGGTACACACTTTTTCCAATCATCTTTACCTTCTATTATTTCATTTCTTATATTTGTTCCACTGCATAGATCTCTGTTGAACATAGGTTGCATTATAGCTTTTAATCCCATGTCTTTAAATAAATTTAAAACCAACGAGTTTCCAGACACAACTCCATCAAATTCTGGTAGCAGCATTTTCAAATATTGCACCCATACTTTGTTCATCTCTATATCCATTATTGGAACTATATAAATCCTTTTGCAATAATCCTCTCCAAATTCTTTTAGCATAACGCTTTTTATTATTTCGATTCTTTCGCCAGCTGTTAATGGATTTTTTATTGTATAGCTTTCTTGGGCTGAACCAACTACTATTGTCAATTCTTTCGAAATGCTTAAAGCATATTCTATTGCTTTTATATGTCCCATGTGCAACGGTTGAAACCTTCCTGGAAATATTAATCTGCTATAATTTTCCTGCATGGCTAATCCCCCATAATATAAAAATACTTTCAAAACTATAAGCATTTAATGGGTAGGAATTTGGATATAGAAGAAAAAATATTTAACTATGAAATAAGCCAAGAAGCGAAAAAATTAGCTGATAAATACGGTTATTCTGATTATATTATTGAAAGGTATCTTAAATTGCTAGGTAATGAAGCTGTAGATCTTTTAGATGCAAATGAAATACCAATGCCCCAAACTATAAGATGCAATGATTTTTTAATAAGGTGCGATAAACTTGAAGAAAGATTAATAGATAAAAATTTTGAAATAAAGAAGATACCATTTTTGCCTCATGGCTATGAAATTATTAATTCGCCTTATAAAGTTGGTGCAACACATGAATATCTCATGGGCTATTATTACTTGCAAGATCCAGGTTCGATGCTTGTAGTTTATTTGATGAATCCTAAAAAGAATAGCTTTATAATAGATATGGCTGCTGCTCCTGGAGGAAAATCAAGTCAAATTTTGCAATTAACAAAGGACAGCGTTAAGCTTGTTTCTGTAGAGTTAAAAAAGGATAGAATAAAATCATTAAGATCAAATTTACAAAGAATGGGTTTTTCGAGTTATATTATACTAGAGACCGATGCAAGAAAGCTCAACTTAAAAGATGCTGATATGATTTTGCTTGACTCTCCTTCGTCAGGAGAAGGAATAATTAGGAAGGATCCAAAAAGAAAGAAAAGCAGGCCGAGAAGTGATATGAAAAAAATACATTTGTTGCAATTTCAACTTCTAAATAAGGCTATTGATATGATTAAACCAGAAGGTGAAGTAACATATGCAGCGTGCAGTACTGCTATTGAAGAAGGGGAATATGTTATAGATAAAATATTAAGAAGGGAAGATGTCGATGTAATAAATACATATTCTCCTATAGGGGAACACGCATTTACAGAGTTTAATGGAGTTAGATTTGATGATAGGATAAAGAATTGCATTAGATTATGGCCGCATAAGCATGGAACTGAGGGATTTTTTATATGCAGACTAAAAAAGAACCAAAATTAGAAAAATTAACACAGCAAGATTTAAACATAATAAAAAAATTTTTAAGCGAAATAGGAGTTAATCCATCTTCGGTCATGTCAGATCCTATGAAATTAGTTATAGAAAATGCTTACTATAATGATATATTTGATATACCTGTACAATTAAAAGAATTAGTCTCAAACTTAAATTCAATATATTCATCAGGCTTTTATTTAGGATATATAAAAAAGAAAAAATTCTATCCAGGTTTACCATTGCTTAGAAGAATATCAAGGCTGTGCTATGAAATAAATTGCATAAAATTAAATGAATTTGGTGAAAAGCTGTTTTTATATGGTAAAAAAGTTGAAAATGATAATATCATTTTATTTAAGGAAGGTCTTAGTTTAGTTTTAAATCAAAGGGATGAACCATTGGGTTGGGGTATAGGTAAAGTTATTAATGTGCATAAAGAAATTAAAATAGTCGAGCCAATAAAAGATTTGGGCTGGTATTTAAGAAGAGGTGGATGACAATGGTATTTGATGATGGAGATTTCGTGTTGATAAATTACACAATTAAAGTAAAAAATGGAGACAATTATTTAGTTCAAGAGACAACATATGAAGATGTTGCAAAGCAATCTAATATATATGATGCAAACAAAAAATATGGTCCATATCTAATAGTTATTGGAAAAAGTTCATTGATAGAAGCAGTAAATGAAGCAATTAAAGGAATGCAGCCTGGAGAAAAGAAAGAGATAAAGGCTGATCCTTCAAAAGCCTATGGGGAAAGAAGAGAAGATTTAATAATAAGAGTTCCGATAAAACAGCTTAAGAGATATAATATACCTTTGAGAATAGGTCAACAAGTAGAAATAGGGGGCAGGGTAGGAGTAATAGAAAGGATTGCTGAAAGATTTGCATATATTGATTTTAACCATCCATTAGCAGGTAAAGAATTGTTAATAGATTTAGAAGTCGTAAAGAAAATTGAAGATTTTAATGAAAAAGTCAAGTATTTAGTAGAAAGATGGCTAGGTATACCAAGCAATAACATACAGGTTAGTGGAGATCAAAGCTCTATAAATATAGGTTTACCAACTGAAAGCCTTAATATAAATGATTTAGAATCAAAGCTTCAACTTTTAGTAAAAGATCTCTATCAGTACATAAAACCGAAAGAAATTAATTTAAATATAAAGGTTGAGTTTAAAGAAGAAACAAAAACCGAAGAAAAGCCAAAAGAAGAAAAAACTAAAGAGACTCAGGAAGAAAAAGTATCTGAAGAAAATCCAAAATAAGCTATAAACTATAATAATTTTCGTATTGAAAAATAATTTGGACCGATGAGGGACGATGGGCAGTCTGATAGGTGGTGAAATATTGCAGTACTGAGGTCCGGCGATTCTCCTTTAATTTATGCTTCATCTGATATACATTATCCTCATTATTTTAATATATTTAAGGATTCTTTAGATAGCTTGAGCGAGGAGCCATGCTTATTTCTCTTCGCAGGAGATATTATAGATAAGGGAAAGGTTGAGGGAGCAAAATTTGTATTTGAATCAGTTATTAAAAAATTTAATAAAACAAAAGTTGTAGCAACATTTGGAAATGATGAATGGAATGAGACATGGGATACTTTAAGAAATCAATACTCATATGTGGATTGGATAGTTGATGATTACAAGGTTTATTTATGTGATAATATAAGTATTGCAGTAATAGGTACTCCAGGGATATTAGATAAGCCAACGAGATGGCAGCTCAAAAATATAAATAATATTCAAGAAATTTATAATGAAAGATTAAAGAAAGTTAAGGAATTAATAATAAATGCGAAAAAATCATATCAAAAAACAATTCTGCTTTCTCATTATGCATTATCTAAGTTGACATTAAAAGGAGAGAATCCTTATTCTTACAGTGAATTATATAGTTCAAAAATGGAAAGAGTTTTATTAGAAACAAGACCTGATGTAGCAATACATGGGCATGCACACAAAGGAACTCCTTATGCATTAATTCAAAACATACCAATATATAATGTTGCTATACCTTTAGTTAAAAAAGTAACAAAGATTAAGTTTGTTAAAACAATAGAAAGTTTTTTATAAAGTTTTTGGTCATAAAAGAAGAATTTCTATAAAATCATACATATTATAATTTAATTAATGTTTCATTTGTAATTAATAAGAGAAAGATTTTATAAACCTTTTTTCATTACTTTTTGGATGGACGCCGCGGTAGTATAGCCCGGCCCAGTATGCGGGCCTTTCGAGCCCGTGACCCGGGTTCAAATCCCGGCCGCGGCATACACCCTGCGGAGGTAAAAATCCGTGGCGTCTTTTTCTTTATTTTTAAATTTTTATAAAATAACATAATTTTGTTTGAATGCATTATTTGATTAGAATATAATAAGTAATTTAATGTTAATAATATAAAAATTATTTATATTAAATTTTATCAATTATTTTAAAAAGATAAAATATAAATAGAAAATGATAATAGAAGAAAAGGTGAAAATATGTTTAGGTTTCCTTTAAATTTTAAGTTTGGTTGGTCTCAAGCCGGTTTTCAATCAGAAATGGGGACCTTAGAATCTGAAGATCCTAATTCCGATTGGTATGTTTGGGTGCATGACAATGAAAACATAGCCTCAGGATTAGTAAGTGGGGATTTTCCTGAAAATGGACCTGGTTATTGGGGAAATTATAGATTATTTCATGAAAATGCGAATAAAATTGGATTAAATGCGGCGAGAATAGGAATTGAATTTTCGAGAATATTTCCAAAGCCTCTGCCTAAACCTCATGAATTAAATGATACTATAACATATGTTGATATTAATGAAAACGCATTAAGAATTATGGACGAATATGCAAACAAAAATGCATTAAATCACTATAGAGAGATATTTAAAGATTTAAAAGATAGAGGAATATATCTTATATTAAATTTATATCATTGGTCATTACCGATATGGCTTCATGATCCAATAAAAGTAAGAAAAGGGGACCTTTCAGGACCTATTGGTTGGCTTGATAATAGAACTGTTTATGAATTTGCTAGATTTTCTGCATATATAGCATGGAAGCTTGATGATTTAGTTGATGAGTATTCTACAATGAATGAGCCAAATGTGGTAGCAGGAGCTGGATATGCTAATATAAAATCTGGATTTCCTCCAGGGTATTTAAATTTCAATTTAGCTAAAAAGGCAATCTATAATTTTATACAAGCTCATGCTAGAGCTTATGATGCAATAAAATATGTTTCAAAGAAGCAGGTTGGTATAATATATGCAAATACATCATTTTATCCTTTAACAGAAAAAGATGAAGATGCTGTCGAAATTGCAGAGAATAGAGAAAGGTGGAATTTCTTTGATGCAATAATAAAAGGAGAAATTATTAGCAATAATGAAAAAATTATTAGAGAAGACTTAAGAAATAAGCTAGATTGGATAGGTATTAATTATTATTCTAGAACAGTAATAAAGAGAACGGAAGATGGATATATTGCTATACCGGGCTATGGCCATATATGTGAAAGAAATTCGATTAGTTTAGCAGGGCTACCTTGTAGTGATTTTGGTTGGGAATTTTTCCCAGAAGGGTTATATGATGTAACAATGAAATATTGGAAAAGATACGGTTTACCTTTATATATAACAGAAAATGGAATAGCAGATGATGCTGATTATATAAGACCTTATTATCTCGTATCTCATATATATCAAGTATATAGAGCATTAAACAATGGAGCAAAGATTAATGGCTATTTCCATTGGTCATTAACAGATAATTATGAATGGGCTTCTGGCTTTTGGCCAAGATTTGGACTATTGAAAGTCGATTATTCAACAAAGAAGCTTTATTGGAGGCCTTCTGCATATATTTATAAAGAGATAGTAAAAAATCATGGAATTATCGATGAAATAATTCATTTGAATTCAATCCCACCAACAAAGCCTCTAAGAAAATAATGTCAAATGTTCGATTTCTATTAAAATTTATATATCGATATTTC
>DAXV01000006.1:11089-59991 GCA_002506595.1 Acidilobaceae archaeon UBA158 | reverse complement strand
TAAATGAGCTAAAAATAAAATATCTCTCCTTAATTAAATTATAGGGGAGAATTTGAAATTTGAAGTTTCAAGTTTAGAAATTAATACTAATGAAAGAATAGAGATATTAGATATTACAGATAAAGTAGAAAATATTGTTAACCAAAATGGTTATAAAAATGGAATTTTGAATTTATATGTTTTGCATACAACAGCAGCAATTACATTAAATGAATATGAGCCTAATTTGGAAGAAGATTTAAAGAGAATCATAAAGGAAATATTTAAGCCAGATGGAAATTGGAAGCATAATTTAATAGATAATAACGCTCATGCACATTTGGCATCAAGTCTTATAGGAAATTCTAGATCATTATTAATAGAATCTGGAAAAATAGTTTTAGGTACTTGGCAGAGAATTTTATTTATTGAACTTGATGGGCCTAGAAAAAGGATGATAAAAATTGTCTTCATCGGAGAATAAAAAATTTCCATATAATGAACTAAGACCTGGTCAAATGGAGATAGCGGAAATAGTAAAAGATGTAATAGAAAAGAATAGCATAGCTATTATAAATGCTCCTACAGGATTTGGTAAAACTGCAGCTGTAATAAAAGGTATAGTTGAAAGTAATGCAGAAAAAATTTTATGGATTGTTAGAACAGTAAATGAAATAGATCCTGTTATTAGAGAACTTAAGAGGTTTAATTTAGATTATTCCTTTCTATTCAGTGCGAAAAGGACTTGTCCTCTTTTTAGAAATCAGAGTGATAACGCAATTTCTTCAGAAGATTTTTGGGAAAATTGTAGAATGGCCAGGATTAAGGGGTCATGTAATTATTATGTAAAAAGTATAGAGTTAAGTAATAAGGATATATGGGATGTCATTGACAGGATAGCTTCATTTAGTAGTTTAGAACAAGCCTATGCAATAGTAAATAAGATAAATTCGTGCCCTTTCTTTTCATTGGCTGAGCTATCAAAAGATACAAGGTTTATTATTGCTACATATCCTTATTATTTCAAAGATGAAATATTTGAAAGGGTTTTAGATTTTTTAGATTTAAATAAACTTGTCGTCGTAGTTGATGAAGCACATAGTCTTATGAATGCTCATAGCATTTTAGAAACAACAATAACACTAAGAGATTTAGAGCAGTCAGTAAATGAATTGAAGGAGTATGGATATTCAAATACTGAAATAGAAAAAGTTATTTTAAATATATATGAAATAGCAAAGGAATTAAAGCCTAAATCTGATGAAATCGTCAGAAAGGTTGATAAGAATAAATTCAAAGATTCCTTGGATTATTTAGATATAATTGCTGACGTTAGTGAAGATATAAGAGAAAAGAAATTTCAAAGGTACTTTAATGGAAATAACGCTATAAGAGTTTATTTAACTCACTTATTATCATGGTTATCGAGCTTAAAAAATGATAACTCATATTTATTTGTTTCTACGAATGATGGAATTTATAAATTGATATCAACACCTTTAGATCCCTCTACAGTTGTTAGCAATCCTTTACAGAAAGTTAGGTCTGCAATTTTAATTAGTGGAACAATACCTCCTGGAGACTTTGTAAATGAAATGCTTAACATAAATAAAAACAGAACTTTTTATGATGCTGAAATAATGCTCGGAATTAAAGGTAGAATAGGTAAAAGCATGACTATTGTATTAGGTGATGTTTCAACTCTATACAAAACAAGAGGAGAAGTAATGTATAAGAGAATCTCATATTATTTAAATCAAATAAGCAAACTTGATGGAGTTAAGTTATTTGTTTATCCGAGTTATGATCTTATGGAAAGGATAGTTAAGGGACTAAATGATCAAATTCATCACATTGAAGAAAGTAAGGATACTTCTTTAGAAAGTGTCTTAAACGAAGTTTCAAAAGATAGTAATATAATAATTAATTCTGTTGCCGGGGGTAAAATTACTGAAGGAATAGAAATTACTGAAGGAGGAAAAAGCAAGATAAAGATAGTAGCAATTATAGGTATTCCTTACCCTCAAAGGGATGCCTATTTAATTGCTCAAGAAGAGGTTCTATCTAAGAGGCTAGGCATAACTAAGACGAAATATTACTTATATAAAATAGCTGCATATATAAGAATAAAGCAAGCTCTTGGTAGAGCAATAAGATCTCCTGATGATAAGGGTATTTATTTTTTAATGGATTACAGATATTTATATGGTGAAATAAAAAAGCTTTTAAGGCTAAAATATAATAAAGTGACCAAAAGTATTGATGAATTTAATGATACAATGCCAGAGATAATTAATTTCCTTCGTTCAAGTTCTTGATTTCAGCTTTTATTTTATCGCCTAAAATTATTTCAGCATAATTGCCATTACTTAATGGCCCAGGATTTATATAAATTGTGTTATTTATGTTTTCTATTCCGCTACTTTCGTGTATATGGCCAAAAAGATGCATTATTGGTTTAATATAATTTAATACTGAATTTATTTCTTTTAATCCTGCCCTAACATTAAAGAATGTTTTATCTAAAATACCATACGGTGGATTATGAGATACTAATATAATATATTTATACTTAGTAAAAGAAAAATTTTTTATAACAGATATATTATTTATAGGATCAATACCTCCTATACCTATAAAAGTTAATTCATTAAATGTTTTAATTTTTCCATCTAATAGAATTCCTTTTTTCGATAAATGTTTCATTATAGATATATCATCTAAATTACCTGAGACAGCAAATGAATTTTTGAATTCTGAAAATATTTCTGCTGTTTCTAGGCATTCAAAATCTCCAGAAGAAATCAATATATCATAGTTAAGTTTCTTAATTTTTTCTAACATATAGTTATTGCAATGAATATCACTTATATGAATTATCTTAGTTACCATTTGATTTCCCAATTAATTATAGTAAAAATTAAGATAAAAAAGGTTAAAGGTTCTCATTAAATTTTATTCTTTTTACAAAAATGTTAAGTCTTTGAAGAGCTAACCTTCTTACTTTTTCATTTATACCAGCTTCTTCTAAGGCATTTCTTAAAAATTCTATTGCATCTTTAGCTGTTTTTGCATCAAAAGGATATGGTATTCCATCCTTTCCACCTATAGCATAAGAATAACTAAATGGGTCTAACGATAAATTTACTGGATCTTTATGAGAGACAGGAACAGAATATATAACATCAGATATTAATGCTAAGGCTCTAACCAATTTTGGTCCAACATTAGGGGTTAATGCTAGTTCAATTTCATTAGATGGTGGTTTTTTTGCTATATCATCAACTGCTTTTAGCAATTTCTTTGATGGTATTATTGGATAGTAATATTTCTTTATATCATTTCTATTTTCTTGACCGTATATAAAATAATCGAGGGATTTCTTCCCAAGAATATTGTTTGCTTGAACTAAATTATTCCTAAACTTTTCTTTTCCTTCCGATAAAAGATCAATGAATAGCTTTCTTGCTTCTCTGCTCATTTTTGATGTCATATCAATTACATTTTCTTCTTTAATTCCAGTTATTCCATTATTAGGATTCTCTAATGCAGCCTTATCGACATGGTATCTTCTTGCCATTAAATTATTAGTATTCATACCCTGTTGTATAACTAATAAATTACCTCTTGTTATAGGAACAATTATTGTATGAATATAAATATCATAGCCATCAAGCAAAAATGATGAATCAGCTTTTGCTGCAATTTTGCTAAACTTTATTATATTGTCAATATCTAAATCATATTTCTTTGAAAAAATGCTTAATTCATCCTTAATATTTAGCATGTGCTTTCCTTTTCCCCCGAAAACTAAAAAACCTAAATCTTTTTTCATAGAGACTTCTTTGAGCAAGGATAACAAAACAGTAGTACTACCGCTGCTATCCCAATCCATGCCAATAACGTTATTAAAAGCCTGAAACCATAATGGGTCAGATAATGCCTTTATAAAATTGTTAACACCCCTTTCTTCTATTATAAATTTTGTAATAACTTCAGTAAGTTCCCTCATATATTTTAGCATCCAGTAGGGAACATGGCCATTATGTAGTGGGAGATCCGCGTAACTTGATGTCATTTATGTCATCACTAAAATAATTAGAAAACAAGGTTAATATTATTTATCAGAAATGGGCCCGGGGGGATTCGAACCCCCGACTTCTCGGTTATCAGCCGAGCGCTCCACCAGGCTGAGCTACGGGCCCTCATATTTTCTTCTATATTTTGGATTTATTAAGGTATAGTTTTTAACTGTTTAAAAAATTAAAAAAATGCTTAAAAAGTTAACAGTATATCAAATAACGGAAGGAATGGAAAGGCTGAAAACATGATAAATATAAACATAACAAATCTACTAATGGCAATAGCTGTAGGAGGTATAGTGGGATTTGTAAATGAATACAGAAAAATTTCAGGTGCAAAACTTTTCTTAGGATTAAGAACTGCAATATTTATTTCATTATTAGGATATATGTTTTCAATCTTTACATTATTATTTCCAAACTACATTGCATTGTTGAGTGCAATTATAACAATTACTACTATTTCAACATCTATATATTTAGAAAAAGTTCGAGTAACAGGTTCTCCTGGAGGTACGACTTATGTAAGTATATTCTTAGTTTTCTTTTCAGGTATGCTAGAAGGATTGGGTTATTATGAATTGGGTGTAATTATATCTGTATTAGTTGCAGCATTAGGAATTTATAAAACACAATTATTGGATGCAATATCAAAGATTAGAAAGGAAGAACTTTTGGCTATACTGAACTTAATGATATTTTCTTTGATTATCTTACCTCTTTTGCCTGATAAAAATATTGGTCCGTATGGAATTTTTAATCCATTCGAGTTTTGGCTTATAGTCGTTATAATTGGGATTATATTTATCGCGCAATATATTGTGTTAAAAATATACAAAAAGGGATTAATAGCGTTTTCCATCATTGGTGGCCTTGTTTCAAGCACAACTGTTACATTAAGTTTATTAGAATTAAGTAATAAAGAAAGAAATATTGGAAAGACTATAGCCTATAATATAGTATTATCGAACGTGCCATTAGTTTTAGTTCAGGGATTAGCTTTTTCGTATTTTTCAACATATTCTTCAAAGTTAATTTATTATATAGCACCATCGATTATATCATTAACTTTAACATTGATTATTATAGGAGCAATTGGTTATAAGCATATTTCTGTATCTGGTATAGCACCGCCAGAAACTCCTTTGCCAATAGGCAAAGTAATAGAATTCGCAGTTGTCTTCTTTATAGTAATGGTTATTTCCAAATTAGTCTCAATATTAGTATCTTATTTATTACCTTTAGCATTATTTGCTTCGTCATTTGCAAATGTCGCTGGAGTTGTATTTTCAATTGCATTACTTTATATTCATGGACAAATCAATGCTAAATATGCTGCATATTTAATTCAATTGTCAATAATGGCAGGAATAATTGAAAAGGGGTTCTTAATATTTCTATCTAAAGATAAATATGTAAGAAGTTTAACCTTAATATTAACCTTAATATTAGTTGGAGTTTTAATATTAGTTATGTTTATTTAAGATTCTTAATATTCACTCAAAGTGCCTTGTTTTCTTGCTATATCAAATCCTATCTTATAAATAAAAGCACCTAGAGGAAGTAAGATAACATCAAATATTAAAAGTATTATGAAGTAATGAACTAGCTGAGATAGCGTAGCAGCACTCAGTAAAGCCGCCCTTAAGCCATTAAGAGCAAATGTTAAAGGTATTGCGTAGCTTAAATCCTTAATATATTGTGGTAAAATACTAATTGGAAAAACAGTTCCGGAAAGAAGTGTTGTTATTGTAGAGAAGAAAAATGATATAGGATTACCTTGTTTAGTAATCATAACAATACCTCCTGCTATCATTGATAGTCCTAACGTTGAAATAAGTAATTCTATAATAATGATTAAAGCACCTACAATATTAGCATTGATAAAAGATACCCCTAATCCAAAACCTACTAAGATGATTACAACAGCATTTATAGTATTTAAAACGAAACCCCATGCTGCAGAATAAAATAGCATTCCAAAGACTCCTGTTGGAGAAAGCATATAATATTCTAATGTACCAAATAATTGTTCATTTCTCATTCTACCGCTGATTGTTGTTATTACTGATGATACATATCCTTGAAATGCTAGTCCAATAACAATAAAAGCTGTATAATTTTGTGTATTTATATAAGATACAAATTTTTGGCCTAAAGATGTTCCAACAAAATAATATGTAAAAACTGGTATAACCCAGCTTAGTACATTTAAAATAACCTGTGTTTTATAACTTATCCATATTTTAAATCCCCTTAGATATACAAATGAATAAAGTTTAGAATAAATTGAACTTAAGCTTGCCATCTTCCAAACCTCACAGGTTTAACTCTGCTACCTTTATCTATTGGGCCACTTCCAATAATTGCAGCATAAACGTCTTCCAATGTTGGATCGGTTTCTCCAATAATTTCTGAATTTCCATCTATCTGGTCAATTAATGTTTTTGGTAATCTTAAATAAGCTCTATTACCTCTTATTCCTACAACGAATTTTGATATTTTATCTGAGATTTGCGTTACTGGAATAATAGCCTCAACAATTTTTCCTATTCTATCTTTAAGTTCTTGCGAAGTCCCTTTAAGAATAATTCTTCCATCCTTTATAAGAAATATTATGTCTGAAAGCTCTTCGATCTCTCCCATATAATGGCTTGTTAATAAAATTGTTTTCTTTGATGATATCATTTTAATAAGTCTTCTAAACTCTCTAGCCGAAATTGGATCGATTCCTAATGTAGGCTCATCTAGCAATAAAATAGGGGGATCGTTTATAAGAGCTCTTGCCAAAGCAAGCCTTCTTTGCATTCCTAGGCTGTATTTCATGTATGGGTAATCAGCAAAATCTGAAAGACCTACAATATCTAACAACTCTTTGCTTCTAGATTTAGCTTCTTTCAAAGACAATCCATAAAGAGATGCAAAAAATACTAAATTTTCATAACCTGTTAACCTAAAATAAAAAGTTCTTTCTCCTCCAGTGGCTAAGCCTATTGAAGATCTTACATTATTTGCCTCCTTAATTATATCAAAGCCATGAACATATGCAGTTCCTGAAGTGGGTAACATTAAAGTAGAGAGGATTTTTATTAATGTAGTTTTTCCTGCACCATTTGGGCCCACTAATGCTGCAGTAACGCTTTTAGGTATTTCTATATTAATATTATTTAAAGCCTTAATTACCTTTTTATTATTTTTAAATTCTCTACTTAGGTTTATCGTTACTATTTCGTTGTCCAATAGTTAACTCATCTCAATATATATATCTGCAGACTAAATTTTTAAGTTTTGAGTGTTATACTGATAAAATATTAATTAAAAAATATTTATAAAATTAAGAAGGTGGTAATGATAGCTTTAGCAAATCTGAATGCTCTTGAGTTATATCAGTCTCTGCATATTTGTTTAATGTAACCTTTCCATCTTTTGATATTAATATATAATGGAACATAAACTTTTTAGAATTAGCATCAGCTGTGAATAACCTTAATCCTTGAATCGACATTAAATATTCTCTTAACTCATTGTTAGATACTATTGTTGAGAATTGCTTTGTAGCAAGCCATACTCTAACGTGTATTAAGATATTTCCTTTAAATCCGTTCTTTCTTAGTGAATCTAGAACTTTTATTGTCATGTCATTTACATTTGCCATTTTTTGTTCTCCACCAAATGCTAAATATATTGCCTCAGGATTCCAATTAACAATATTCTTTATAACAGTATCTATATTTTCGCTATAATCAAATACCTTAATCTTATTTTCAGCATATCCATAGCTGTCCAGATAAGAGACTGCAGCTGCAGATGAAATAGATTCGCAAATTCTGTCAGGATAAGTTAATATTGCTACTTTATTAAATCCCTTAAAAAGATATATTCCAACAAGCCTACCCGTTAATCCTCTCAAATAAACCTCTTCACCTATGCTTAGTTTTCCTGCAGACGCAGACATATTTTTCACCTAGAAACTATTTCTATTTAGTAACATTTAAACTTTTATATATATTATTTAAAATAAAGTAAAATTTAAAAAATATTTATTTAAATCCTCTATTTTATAACAGTTTAGGGGGAGGTAAAAATGCCAATAACTGATCCAGAATTAATAAGAATTGTTGAAAAAAGAGTATTTGAGGTTAGTATATGCAGAAGATGTGGAGCTAAAAATCCATTAAATGCTAAGAAATGTAGAAGATGCAGGGGAACAGATTTAAGACCTAAGAAGAAAGAGCTAGCAAAGTTCAAAGCACAATGATTTAGATTATTTAGAAAAATAATTTTCGATCTCTTTTTTGAGATCTAATGGTAACACAAAATCAAATATGTTTCCTTTCGATTCTGCTATTTTAAGTGATTCAAATATATCTTTATAAATTCCATTGGAAATGCCATTAGCTAAAACAGCAGCTCCTGATGCAGCTTCTTTAGCTTTTTTGCCTAATCCTATAAGTTTGACAACGGAAGCCTTTATAGAAATTTTTTCCAAAAATTCCTCTATTGATTCTTTAATATATGTATATAAGTTATCATATCTGATAAATCTTCCACTTAAGTAAATTCTTTCAGGCTTTGTATTTGAAACTAACATTATGCTAATATCTTTTAATATTGATTCAACAAACAATTTTAATGCCTTGTTATCTTTATTATTTTTAGCAATTTTATTTAATCTTTCTATGTTATCAAATCCAATGTAATCAGCAATTCCACCTTGAAAAAGTCTAAGTTTGCTAAAGTAGGGCTCTGCACTAGCCATCGCATAAGCTATTTCTCCATCTATTGCACCCATACCTTTATATCCTGGAAAACCGCTTGTTCCACCAATTCCATCAACAATTTCACCATTTAAAATCGAGATAGAGGCTGTATATGCATAGCCTATTTCTACAACAATTATATTCGCTTCCTTAGGATCTTTTTTATAATATACTTTTTCATTTCTTAATGCTTCTACAGCACTAAATAATTTATCAGATGTTCCTATATCTATTCTATTTATTTTTCTATATTCGGGAACAGTGCTTAATTGAATTATGCCTGGAACAAAATAAGCAGGTAAATCAGATGATTTAAATAATTTCATAAGATTTCTCAGGCCTACAATCTTTAACTTTCTTTCAAAATCATCTTTGTTAATAAACGTTGCAAATTCTATTTCCTTATCTGATGCTTCTTGAGCTCTCTTAAATGGAATACCGTAACCACTAGATACAACTATTGCATCTACTTTTCCCAAAGATTTAATAATTTCAATCGGTTTTTCTGGATTGTTTGTTATGATTTCTCTAGGAATTGCTTCATCTAAAAATAAGCTATTATCTTTATCATCAAATCCCAATAAATCCATGCTCATAGTTCCAGAATCTATACCAATTGCTTTTACCAAATTAACCACCCTTTTAAAGAATTTAATTAAATGTGCTGGAAACGAATCTTCCTAAGGAACTTTCCAAATAAGATCTAAGCTCGCTTAATAATCCTAAATCATCTGCTCTTTCTAAGGCCTCTTCTGCCATTTCTATAGATTTATTTAAATGAGTTTCATCAATATCATTTAACCCATTTTTTAAAGCTAATTCATAAGCATAAGATGCCTTATACAATGGTGCCAAAACTTTTGCTTTTATTTTTGGCTCCATGTCATTCCAAACTTGAAGGCATTGAAGTAATAAACCCATATCTATTAATTCTTTAGCCATAGCGATTTTATATTCAATATCTTTTTTATTTTCTTCGTTTTGATCTAAATAATTTTGCAACCCGATTACTTCCATTATTGACATTGGATTTCCGCAATATTTTTTCCTTCTTTCTAATAAGAGATTCTTTAAATCTTCGTCCATTTTATTTAACCATTTTACTAATTCTTTTTCAGCTTCGTTAGAATCCTCTATCCAATAGATTTTTTCCATTATATTTCTAAATGCTTGATCTATAGGATCTGTATTACTCATTTTTCTTCCTCTCCAATAAATTATTTAATATGCTTTTTAAATCCTCTCTTGACTGTAAATCTACAAGCAGAGATTTTGTTTCATCAATCAAATTTCTTGCTACATCAATCTTATGTCTTACTCCGGGTAATATTGAATCAGAATAATCAAGACCTCTCATTTCTAAATAAATGGTCTCCATTGTTTCTAATGATTTCCACGCAGTATCGAAATCTCCTTTTCTGACAGATTCAAGAGAATATCTTTTCAATTCTCCGACAACATCACCTAAACCTTGAAGATAAGGAACAGGTGGAACATTTAATTCATCATTTGTTGGAATTTCTTTATCTGTTATTATGTTCAAAAAGACTTTCGCTTCAACATATTCACTTAGCGCATTGTATACTAGACCTGAATAAGTTAATTCCGGAGCATTTAACGAGAGCTTTATTAATTCTTTTGCTTTATTTTCACATTCGATCAAATACTTTAAGGCATTATTTACATCTCCTTTATGAACTTCAGTAATGCTCCATCCACTATATCTTATAACATCTCTTGATATCTTAACAATTTCCTCCCTAATAGAATCTAATTTTTTTAAATATGTATCTATTGATTTTATTATATCTCCTATTTTATTTCTTTTCTCCTGCATCTTTATCTACTCGCCTTTTTAATGATTTAAGGGAATTCATAAATTTTTATGTATTATTTTTTCTTGATAAATATATGGAAAATTAAGCCTTTAAGAATGCTCCAACATTATCTATTTTTGTTATCCAAATATTTCCTCCGCCCAAATCTTTTATTAATTTTTTAACTTCTTCAGCGGCTTTTATGGAATCATTATAGTCAAAAATTGCATAACTAGTAGGTCCCCAGCTTGATTGGCAAGCACAATAAGCTCCTATATTTAGGAATTTTTTTATTATTTCTTCTGTTTCCTTACAGCAATAGATATCATCTTGATATTTTTTCCAATATTTTCCTAATGAGGAATTAAATTCAGTTAATCCCTCTCCAAAGGATTTAAAATCACCTTCGACAAAACTAGGCATTATCTTCATTAACACAATCCTTGATAAATATGATGAAAAAGCCTCTTCCATAATAGGTAAATTAGAAAGTATCTCATCTTCCCTTTTTTTAATTTCTAATATACTTTGGATTGGCCTTTCTGGTAAAGCAACTACTATTCTTAGATTATCTGGGACTATTCCTTTGAAAATTAGTGGTGCAACGTTATTTGCTTTAATTCCTCCATCTATTATAAATCCTCCATGTTTGAAGGAATTTACTCCTAATCCAGAATTTTGATTACCTCTATTAGAGGCTTTCGCCAATTCCTCAATGCTTGCTTTTTTATTGCATAAATAATTAATTCCAAAACCAATCGATAATGCTAATGCTGTAGTTCTTCCTAAGCCTACATGAGCAGGTATATCTTCTAAAATTTTGGCTTCAAAATATTTATTGCAATTAAGGTATTGCTTAAATAATGAAATGTAATTTAATGCATTTTTATCGTTTATGAAATCCTTATCAGATATTTTTAATTTTAAAACAAGTCTAGGGCTTTCTAATGCAAAACCTAATGTTCCATATTTCCTTCCCAAACTTCCGTTTAGGTCTATGTTTCCTACATGTACATGACTAGGTGCAGAGATTAAAACTTCGTTTTTCATTAAAATCCCCAAGAACTACCTAAAATAGGTTGGTTCTTGGTTTTCTTGAGTCCTCTGCCCTTATTTTAACTAATCCGAAATGAATTGCACAACTTATGCAATAGCATTTAGTCACTGGATATTTTGGTATTATGGCTCCTTTTTTGGTTAATTCTTCTGCTAATTGAGGATCGACTGGCATATAATTTCTAGTAACACATATTGCTTTGTCTTCTGGAACTAATCTTCCACAATTATCACATTGTATTAGCTTTGATTTACCTTTATCTCCTTTCCTTCTTCCTCTGCTTTCTCTCTTCTTTGGCAAATTTCAGCACCATATCTTTACGATATCCTAGAATTTATAAACTAAAATGGAGTGTTACATTTTATTTGATTAATAATAAATTATCACATTGTTTTAAAAACATTTAAAAAGTTGCTTGAATAATTATGCGATGGGGATCAAAGAAAAGAGAGAGGATTAAAGATGTCAAATGAAATAAAGGTATATCTTGTCAAAGGTAAAATGATGTTATCTCATGATAAATACCCAATATGGAATAAATTTGAGATATATGTTAGAGCAACGAAAAAGGAGCATGCTATAGAAAGAATATATTCTGAATTAGGCAGTAGGCATAAATTAAAGAGAGAACACATAAAAATAGAGTCAATAGACGAAGTTCCTCTTGATCAAGTTTCTGATCCATATATATTAAAATTGCTAGAAACAAATAAAGTGGTGAAGTTTTAATGTCGAAAACTCAAACAATAGATGTAAATACACTAATAGTCCAACTTGAGGCCATAAGATCTGAAATTTCCCAATTAAGATCTCTTATTTCCCAATTATTATTACAAAGAGATGGAATAGCAAAAGCAAAATCTAGTATAGATGCGATTAGTAACAACAACGAAGAAAATATTATATTTCCTTTGGATCCTGGATATACAGCTATGAGCATAGCAAAACCTATAGATAAGAACCATTTCATTATATATCTTGGCGCTGATATTTATGCAAAATTAGAAACAAATGAGGCTATGAAAATTTTAACTGAAAGAGAAGGGGAATTAAACAATGCAATAAATGATGTTGGTCAAAGATTATCTCAGCTTGAGAAACTACAGGATCAATATGAAGCAGTTTTGCAACAAATAAGTGAACAAGCTCAACAGCAAAAGGTGTGATATTTTGTTTGAAGGCCTTAAAAAGGCCTTTCAAAAATTATCAAATACTATTAAGGAAAAAGTAGAATATAAAGAATTAAAAGAGGATGATATAGAGGAAGTTTTAGAAGATCTTAAATTAGACATGATAGAAAATGATGTAGCATTTGATGTGGCAGAAAATATAATTGAAAACATAAAAAAAGAATTGATAGGATATCGAATTAAAAGAGGAGAAGATATTGAAGATGTAGTTAAAGATTCTCTCAAAAACTCTATAATGAAACTTATGGAATATGAAAGTGATGATATAATAGCAAAGATAAGAAATAAATGTTCTAAAAATGAACCTTTTGTTATAGTATTTTTGGGTATAAATGGAGTTGGTAAAACAACAACCATAGCTAAGTTTTCGAATGTTTTAAAGAAAAATAATATATCTGTTGTAATTGCTGGTGCAGATACCTTTAGAGCAGGTGCACAAGAACAAATAGATGTCCACGCAAAAAGACTCGATATTCCTATAATAAAAGGTCAATATGGTGGAGATCCTGCAAGCGTTGCGTATAATGCAATTTTATATGCAAAGTCTAGAGGGATTTGTACTGTATTAATAGATACAGCTGGAAGGATGCATAGCGATGTTGATCTAATGGAGGAATTGAAAAAAATAACTAGAGTAACAAAGCCTGATATGAAGATATTGGTGATAGATGCATTAACTGGAAATGATGCAGTAGAGCAGGCAAGATTATTTAACGAAAATATAGGAATTGATGCTATTATTATAACTAAGATAGATGCTGATGTAAAAGGAGGCGTAGCAATATCAGTTTCAAGTATTACTAAAAAGCCAATTATTTATTTGGGGTATGGACAAAGTTATGATGACATAAAGAAATTTGATCCGAAAGAATATGTAAATAACTTATTTGATTGATAAATATTATCTTGATTAATCCTTTGCTATTACATTCATTAATTCTAGTTTGCTCACTATTCCTATTAGTGCATTATTATCTACAACTGGTAAAACACCTATATTTTCTTCGATCATTATTTTTGCTGCATCGGCTGCATCATCTTCAGGCCTAACTATAAATGGATTTGATGACATTATATCTTCTGCTATAGGCACAAGATACATTCTCAAACTAATAATTTTTTCTTTATATAAATCTGGAACTTTGTTTCTTATGAATCTATCTTTACCTCTTGACATTAAAATAGACAAGGGTAATTGAGCATAAGCTATATCTTTCTTGGCTATTATTCCAATAGGTTTATTAGATTCGTCTATAATTATAACTTTACCGGTTGGATCACTTTCAATTAACCTAGCTATATAAAATATGCTATGTCCAGGTAATGCGGTTGAATAATCTTTTCTCATTATATCTCCAACTTTATATTTTCCTTTATATTTATCATAAAATGCCTTTACTATATCAGTTTTTGTTAAAATTCCTACAAGTTTTTTGTTAGCATCTACGACTGGTAATCCTCCTATTCTGTGCTTCAGCATTAATTGAGAAGCAGACTTCAAACTCTTAGATTCTTCAATAATTATAGGATCCTTAGTCATGACTTCTCCAACTAATATTGATTCTAAGGGTTTTTGATAATTTTTTCCAAATAAAGCATCTATAATATCTGTTGTGGTTAGTATTCCAACAGGCTCATCTTTCTCATTAACTATTACTAGTCTGCTTATTTCTTTTTTGAGCATTAGATTTCTAGCGTGTGCTAAAGAGTCGTTAGAAGATACTGCATATACTGGGGTCTTCATATATGAAGAAATTCTTGGTGCCATAATTTCACCTCAATGCTAATGACATTAATAAATCTCTTTCAGTTATGATACCAACAGCCTCATTGTTATCGTTAATAACTATTAAACTGTTTGTATTATGTTTCATCATTTCTGATGCAGCTTCTCCAATGTCTGCATTTTCATTAATTGTGTTTATTTCTTTTTTCATTATCAGGGTTAATTGTAATGATAATATATCTTCTATATTATATGAGCTGGCATTCTTAAAAACTTCATGTGATCCGAAGAAATTAACGAAATCCTTAGCCGAAACAATGCCTATAATTTCATTTCCTTTCATAGAAATTATCGGTATTCTTCTAAATCCATATAATGACATTAGCTGGGCAGCCCTTTTTAAAGTGTCATTTTCATATGCAGAAACAATATTAGATGTCATTATCGACGAAACTTTTTTGCCAGTGTCTTTGTATGTTATTTGTTTTACAATATCGTGTTCTGTTATAACTCCAATAACTTTATTTTGATCATCTACAACCGGTAACATACCTAAGTTATTTATTGCCATTAATTTTATTATTTCTGTTAATTTTTGAGATGATTTGACAAAGACAGGCATTGTATTCATTATGCTAGATACCTTTTCATTTTGAAGTGCATTAAATAAGTTTTTGTTATATCTCTGTTGGATTATATTATAAAATTCCCCTCCTCCAAGGTAATTAACTAGATCCGTTGCCATAATTATTCCTTTTAATAATTGTTTTGTATCAGATACAATTAATCCTCTAACATTGGAAGAGGACATCCTTTCTAACGCTTCCAATATAGTTGAATTTTGATTTATAGTAATAGCTGGTTTTGAAGCTAACAGACCTGCATCTCCACTTTTTTCTTTAACTCTTTGTGACCAATTAGGTTCGCTATCAGCCCTAATGTATCTATAGCCTATTGAATATTTAGAAGATACATTTGTTATAGGTTTAACATACTTAGATATCTTAATATTTGTCATCTTTTTTGAGCTACTCAAGTTTATTCACCTCTAGTTATCACTTTAGCTATATCTTCTCTATCAATTATCCCAACCACTTTTTTATCGTTTTCGCTAGATACTATAGGTATTCTTCCATAATCCTTTTTTACTATAGGTATAGCAATTTCATAAAGTGTTGACCATGGATATCCATATATTACAGTATAAGTCATAGCATCTTTAACTTTAGTAGGATTTGTTATCCCAGATTCACTTTCTAAATGTATTCTTGTATAACCTTTTTTAATAAGATCAAATTGAGTAATTATCCCAACAAGCTTTTCTTTATCATTTATAACTGGGAAACCTGCATATTTATATTCCATCATTTTCTTCCAAATTTTTGATATTGGGTCATCAATGTTAACTGTTATAGGATCTTTTGTCATATAATTCTCTACACTAAGATTTTTTAAATAATCTTTAGCCTTATTAAATAGTAATCTTACTATGTCTGATATACTTAATAAACCCATATATTTTTTCTCATCTAATATAGGAACTTCCCATAAATCATATTTAAACATTAAATTTAAAGCTTCGAACACTGTATTGTTTTCATTAATTTCTATTAAGGGTTCTTTAACTATTGATGAGGAAGTTGCATTTGTTTTCGTCGATGATACTATTAATACATCGCTTCTATTAATAATTCCTAAAAATTCACCTGAATTTCTATCAAGTATTGGCAATGCTCTAGCACCAGTAGTTCTTATAATCTTCCTTAATGTTGCTATTGAATCATCACTATACGCTATTGGTCTTGTTTTATCAATAATAGTAAAGACTTTTGTATTTCCTATTTCATACAAAAAAGATTTTTGCAATTTTTCACCCTTTTATATTATAGATTTATAGGTATTTATGTCTATCTTCTGATTTTTTTCAATTAACTATATAAATACAATTAGCTAGTTTTTATAAAATATTAAATTTTTGTATATAAATAAAACTAATAAGTATAGAGCAAAATAATTTAAAACTTTACATATTATTTGAAAATTCAGAGGTATGGATTAAAGGGTGTGAAAATTGGTGAAAAATATAGTTGTTAGAGAAATTACTGCATCTTCGGTTCAGGACAATCAAATAGAACTTGTTGAAAGGAAGGGCCTTGGCCATCCTGATTATATAAGTGATGCAGCTTCTGAAGAGGCTAGTAGGCAACTAAGTTTATATTATTTGCAAAAATATGGGGTAATAATGCACCATAATTTAGATAAGGTGTTGCTTGTTGGAGGACAGGCAACACCAAGATGGGGAGGAGGCGATGTTATTCAACCTATTTACATAATAGTTTCTGGTAGAGCTACAACGGAAGTAAGGACATCCGAAGGTGTTGAAGAAATACCAGTTGGTCGCATAGTAGTTAAAGCTGTTAAAGATTGGATATCAAATAATTTAAGATTCCTAGATCCAGAACAACATGTTATTGTTGATTATAAAATAGGTAAAGGAAGTTCTGATCTAAGAGGTATATATGATTCAAAATCCCAATCACATAGATCAAACGATACGAGTTTTGGTGCAGGATTTGCTCCTATGTCAACTTTAGAAAGGCTAGTATATGAAACTGAAAGGACATTAAATAGCAAAGATTTTAAAAATAGGGTTCCAGCTTCTGGAGAAGATGTTAAGGTTATGGGATTAAGAAATGGAAATAATATAGATATAACAATAGCAAATGCAATTGTTTCAAGATTTGTTAATACGCCAAGCGAATATTTAGAAATAAAGGAAGAAATAAAAGAAAAGATCTTAGATCTTTCATCTAAAATTGCTCCAAACTATAATGTTAGGGTTTATGTTAATAATGGTGATTTACCTGATGAGGGTGTTTTCTATTTAACTGTAACTGGAACTAGCGCAGAACATGGAGATGATGGTGCAACTGGTAGAGGCAATAGAGCTAATGGACTTATAACACCGATGAGACCTATGAGTTTAGAAGCAACTGCAGGTAAGAACCCAGTTACACATATTGGTAAGATATATAATATTGCATCAAAAGAGCTTGCCGAGGAAATATACTCTAAAGTAAATGGATTAAAAGAAGTAACTATAAGACTATTAGGCCAAATAGGTAGACCAATTAATGATCCGCTAATTGCAGATGTAGCAGTTATACTTGATAATAATACTAAACTTACTTCAAATATAAAGCAAGAAATAAATAGTATTGTTGATGAATATCTTGAGAATTTGCCAGCTTTAACAATGAGAATTTTAAAGGGTGAAACAACTCTCTATTAGTTTATATTTTATTTTTTCTATATTGATCTATTATATTCATTAAATCTATTCCTTCTGCATTATTTTTCTTCAATTCTTTACTTTTTATTGAGGCATCTCTTAAAATAGATGAAGGGCCAAAGGTAAAGATATCAATATCAAATATATTGTAGTTGCTTTTGTTTAAAACTGGTATACCTTTTTTCTTTAATAAATCCGCTAAAGTTGTATCTTCTCTATTAACTATAACTGCCATTATATCATTTTTTATTATATAGTTTATCGCATCGTTTTCAAAAGATCCTTGTTCTTCTACTAAAATCACATCTCCTGGCTTTAGTTTACCATAAACGTCTTCTACTTTTTTAATGCTATTCATTCTTAACGATTGAAGTCTTTTTATAATTATTATTTCATTGTTTAATATTTTCATTATCATATATTTAAATAAATTATTCTTTTCATTAGCAATATTTATGCTTACTTCGAGTTCATTGACTAGTGAATTTAACCTAGATACATCATTTTTTAGTTTTTTGATTTCTTCGTCTTTTAGTAATTCACTTTTTAATTTTTGTTTTGCTAACTTGATTTCACTTTCAGAAATGGCTAAGGATTTCATTAGTTCATTTATCTTATTTTCTAATATAATTTTTTCTGCCTCTAATTTTTGTATTTTAGAAATTAGTTCATTATCTGATTGCTTTTCCTGGCTGCAATTACTATCCGTTTCTTCTTTATATTCTTCATTATTTAAGTTTAGCATTTCATTAATTTGTTTATCTATAGCATCTGCAATTGTTATACCTCTTATTACATCAGCTTTTATTTTATCTATATCTAAGTCTATATCTATTTTTTCTACATAAGATTCTACTTGAGATAACTTGGATTTGTAATTAAGAAAAGCCTTATATGCAGATGCTAATGCGTCCCTTTCATGAGTTGTATCTGGATTTTCTCCACCTGTTGCTTTTAATGCTAATATGCTTTTATCTGCCACAAGCATGTCTTCTTTTGGTACATATATTTCTGCATTTATTTGGCCGGCAAGTTTCTTTACCATATCTGGTATTATATCTACATCCACGGCTAGCAATATAGGTCTCCCATAAGAATATATTAATGAAATAATGTCTCCTCGATCCATTTCTTTTTTGCTGCCTAAGTATAAAACATTTCCTTCTAAATCAATTATAGCAATGCCTGTAGTAATGCCTGGATCTATACCTACAATAATAGGTCTATCGGGTTTATCTAAGTTATTTCCAAATAAGATTTTTCCATCATAAATCGATTTAATTGCTATAGAATAATCAATACCTTTATGAGGCCTTACAATTCCATAGAGCTTTTCTCTAGGCGCATATACAGTAAAAATTGCTGAATCTATTCCTCCTTCTCCTTTTTTAACGAACATATCATAATCGATACCAGATCTTTCTAATAGATCTTTAATTTTGTTTGCAGCTATATTTACTGAAGCCCTTATTCTTCTTTGATATCTACTTTGGCTCATGCCTCCGCTTTTTGACCACCTACCTTTGGAAACAATTATTTGGGTCTTCTCATTCGAAAATGATATCTTCGTTCCTTTACCTTTTGACGCTATAATAGCTGCTATATATGCTGTTTTACTTGGGGTTAACTTACCTTGTTCTATGTCTAAGTTTATTTGTTTTGCTATCTCTTTTATATCAGCAAACCTCCCTTCATTTATGGTAACTTGTACAAGTTGGGTTTGTGAAGGTAAGAGTGAAAGAATTTTTGATAACGATTTTTCATCTTTAACGATTTCAAAAATATTATCAGTTGCTATCACTTTTGGTTTCCATTCCCACGCAAGTCTTATTAATGATGATAACGTAACTTCTTTTATTTTATTAACTATTCTTAAATCATTATCTATTATTACAGCATAGAATTTGTGATTTTCCTTAGAGAGGGGGCTCCCACTTTCTATGTCTATACCCATGTAGAATTCTCTTTTATCTTCCATCAATTCCCCCCTTTTATGGAATTTATTAATTCCTCAACGCTTACTTCTATCTCAAATCTTTTGTAAAAATAAGAGGCTAAATATTCTAGTTCTTTTTTTAAAATTAAATCTGCATTTTTATCTTTAGCATCAATAAATTGTGGCCAATCAATTATATACCCTCTGGAATTTTGGCCATTACTTACTAATATGTTATAAGGGCTTAGATCCCCATGTATTATGCCTATTTCTTTATATGCAATTTTTAATGTAACTATAACATCATTTATTATGTTTTTTAGCATTTCTTCGCTTAATTCTTTAATTTTATATAATTCTACTCCATCTATTTTTTCCATTATTATTGAATGCCTATTATTATATATAGGTTCCGGAACTAATGCACCTCTTTTCCATAGATTAGTTAATATTGAAAACTCTCTATTTGCTATTTTTTTAGATAACTCGATCCAAGAGTTCCACTTTTTAAATTCAAACGATCTTTTCCTTTTAATTGCCTTAAATGATGTCCTTCCTTCTTTATGAAATTTTATAATTGCATCTTTCTCAGAAATTAACTTGGCATTATATATATCACTTTCCTTTCCTGAATTTATTTTATCCCCTATATCAATAATTATCTTTTTATTAAAGTAAAATCTTAGAGCTAAAATATCTAATCCATTAAAGGTTAACTGATAACCATAGAAAGGGGAAGTTTCAGATATAATTAATCCTAAGTCAAGAAGCTTTTCAATCGACTTTTTGACTTGATTTTGATTTATAGAGGATTTATTTTCTATGACTTCTAATGGAACGAAACCATAGTTATGCATGAGTTTTTCTATTATGAATAATGTCTTAAAATCATTATTATTCATCTGATAATATTTTTCTTTTAATGATAAACCCAATTTTTATCACTTTTTTGTTGCTCAATATTATAGTCTTTTTGTCTAAATTTAAATTTGTTATAATTTAATAACATAGTATTATTTATTATCTTTAAGTGGGAAATATTTATAAATATAATTTAAATAGATAGATAAGAAGTTTTTAAAAAAATAAAATTAATAATCTAATAAATGTATTGGATACAAAAAAATATTAACCCAGTATTACATAGGTATAGACCGTAGAGATAAGTAAGAAAAAGGAGTGAAATGATATGTCAGAAAATATACCTACAAAGGAAGGTATTTATGAAAGAGATAAAGTATTGTATGTAATAGGTCCTAAGGCTATAGCTAAAGTTTCGTCTGCATTAGCTAGTGATACAAGAGCAAAAATATTAGCAATATTGCAAAAAGGACCTGCAGATTTAGAGGATCTAGCAAATTTAGTAAATCAAAGCAAAGCAAATGTAAGTAGCCAAATAAGGAGGCTTGAAGAAGTAGATATTGTCAGGTCAAAATATTCTCCTGGCCAAAGAGGAATAAAAAAGATAGTAGAATTAATGGTAAATAAAATGGTTATGGTTATAACTCCAGAAAAATTACAAGAATCACAAGAAAAGGACTTAATCTAAATCTTTATTTGTTTTCTTATTTTAAATTTATTCTAGTATTACATTTATTCCGATTAGGGCTAACCATTGTGTTATAATATTAATAGCTTCATCAATATTATTATAGCCATTTTTTTCTAATATCTCTGTTAGTTTTTCTACATTAATCTGATTCCTCTTCGCATTAGATATTATTTCCTTAAATGGTTCTACATTCTTAATTAATTTTTTCATAATTATTCTCATATCTTTATTTTCCGCTTCTTCAATTTTTTTACCGTTTTCTGTAATAATTAAGTCTCCATTTGATTGCTTTACTAATCCAATTATTTCAGCTGCTTTTATAACATGGGGTAATAAATCAATATCTACATCTAACATTTCATCTAATCTTGATGAATCAACTTTTCCGCCAATGGAATTCAAATACTTTACCAACCCAATTACTTGGTCAACATAAACTAGTGGGAATTGATCCATAAGCTCGTTTAACACCTATATAGTATTTTATACTTTGGAATATTTAAATTTATATTAATAAAATGATAATTTCTTATATAGAGATTACTATATAAGCACTAATATTCTATTCGTATAGATACAGCATATATTAAGAAATAAAATTCTCTAAAAAGAAAAAATAAGTGGAAGAGGTGGTATGATGTCTAAACTATCTATTATTGTATATTCTGGAACAGATGATAAACTTATACCTGTTGGAGTAATTGCTCAAGGAGCTGCAGCTATGGGAATGGACGTCCAAATATTTGTTACTGGATGGGCCTTAACTAAATTTACTAAAAAACCTGCAAGTCCTGTTTGGCCGAAAGAATTCGAAAACATGGTTCCATTATTAATGGAAGGTATGAAGAAAAATAATGCTCCATCATGGGTTGATATGCTAAAAGAAGCAAAATCAATGGGAGTAAAGATATATGCATGCAGTCTAATGGCATCTGTTATGGGATTAAAGAAGGAAGACTTTAATGAATTGGTAGATGATGTTGTTGGTGTAGCAACATTTTTACAGAATTCTGAAGGGGGTCAGACGTTATTTATTTGAGGTGAAAAATATGAGTGAAAAAGAAAAAAAGGTAATAGATGCAAGGGGTTTATCTTGTCCAGGTCCTATAACAAATTTAACTAAAGCATATAGAAATGCAAAAAATGGTGACGTATTAGAAATTTGGGCCACAGATCCCGGATTTAAGAGTGATATTAAAGCATGGATAGAAAGAACAAAGAACGAGCTGGTAGATTTAAAAGAAGATAAAGATAAGATAATCGCTGTGATTAAAATTACAGCAAAAAAATAATTTTTTTCTTAGAGGATTGATTAAAATGATTGAAAAAGAGAAATTTTTAATAGTAGGTGGTGGTTCTGGAGGGGCAATCTTAGCTAATTCTTTAGCTAAAGAGTTTGATGTAACAGTAATAAATGACTCTCCTAATCATTATTATTGGCCTCAACTTTTACAAATAGCATTTAGAAATGATTATTCCAATTTATATAGGCCATTAAGCTCGCTTTTAGTTAAAGGAGTTAATTTAATCATTGATAGTGTTAAGAAGATAGACTTACAAGAAAGAAGCATTACTTTAAGCACAAATAAAAAATTAAGTTATGACTATATAGCTATTGCTCCTGGAGTTACAATAGATCATAAATCAATTGAAGGTAATGAAAAACTAGTTAATCAATTTGGCGATTTTCACTCTACTCCTGAAAATGCTTCAAAGGTGTTTAATATTGTGAATAGCATGAAAAAAGGAACGTTTGTGATATCAGTAGGAGATCCTTATCATAGATGTCCTCCATCTCCTTATGAAGGTATTTTGCTCGCAGATGAAGTTTTTAGATTAAGAGGAGTTAGAGAAAATATAAACATGGTATTAGCAGTTCCTTATCCAAGGGCTTATCCCGCTGAAACATTTAACGAAGTTTTAGAACCCATATTAAAGGAAAGAGGTATAAATGTTATGACATTTTTCACTGCAGATAAGATAGATACAGATAATAAAAAGATTACTTCTCTTGAAGGAGAAGAACTAAGTTATGATGCAGCTATTGTTGTCCCAGTTCATAAAGGGCCTAAAATAGAGATTAAGCCTGAAGATTCTGTAAACCAGGATGGTTTTATAAATGCAGATAAACTAACAAATCAAATATTAAGTTATGATGATGCTTTTGCGATAGGGGATGCATCAACGTCAACAAATGCTAAAACTGGCGTCACGGCCCATTTACAAGCTAAAGTAGTTGCCAAGAGAGTCTTAGGCTTAGATGCTAAAAATACTGGTAGAACAAATTGTCCAACAGAAATAGGTTTTCAAAAAGGTACATTTGTTATAAGTGATTATAATCATCCTGCAGTAAAAGTTCCAGCAAATACAATTAACTTTATTATGAAAAGATTGTTTGCGGATGTATATTGGGATGTTATAAAACATCCAGAATTCTGGGATCCAATATTTGATGTTTATTTTGAAAGAACAGAGCCTGAAGTTTTGTGGAGGATATTTAAATAAGGTGATTATTATGGAAGAAATAAATGAGGCTGAACTTCAATCAGAAAGCATTGAAAGACTTCTTAATCTTGTTGAATTGTTAAATAACATCTTAAAAGATGAGGAATTATTAAAGGCGATATCAAATCTCTTAGTAAGCGAAGAAACGTTTTTAGTAATAGATAGATTACCTCAACTAATTAAATTAATTGAAAAATTAACAAGACAAGAAAATTTAGAAAAATTAGATCTTTTGTTAGGTTTATTGGAATCATTAGATAAAGAAATATTAAATAAAATGGGAGATTCTTTATCAGTTATGAAGAAAAAAGAAGAAGCTAAACCAATGTCCCTATCAGGATTAATAACTTCTTTATCACAACCTGAAGTATCTAAAGGTTTAAGCTTGATGCTAAATTTATTAAAAGTCTTAGGTTCATAACAAATCTTTTATTTGTTAATATTAATTAATAATTTTTATTAACTTCTTTTCTCTAAATATAATACATCTCATTAGAAAGATTTTTAAAATCTATTAAATGATAATTAAATAGGATTGGTGAATAGTCTTGACTAAAAAAATTGTTATTGCTGGCGGTGGAATAGGCGGTTATATCTCAGCAAAAAGATTGACGGAACAAATTAAAAAGAAAAATATAGATGCTGAAGTACTAGTTGTAAACAAAGATGGATTTCATTATATGCCTCCTTTATTCTTTGACGTTGCATTTAATTATGGAGAGCCTGAAGATACTAGAGCACCGATAGTTAACATGGAAAAATATGGAATTAAAACTGCAGTTGATGAAATTACTAAAATAGATGCAGCTAATAGAACAGTTATAGGTGCAAAAGGTAAATATCAGTACGATTATTTGATTGTATCATTAGGTACAGATCAAGGATGGAATGCGTATCCAGGTTTAGATAAAGATGGAGTACATAACTTCACATTAGAAGGAGCATTAGAAATGAGAAAGGCATTAAGTCAAGTAAAAGATGGTTCAAATATAGTATTATTGGTTCCGGAATTTCCATATAGATGTGGAATATATCCATATGAAGCTGCGCCTATGCTTTCCTTATATATGAAACAAAGAGGTAAGAAAGTTAAAGTTACTTTGTTAGATCCAATACCAGCACCTATAATGCCAGTTCCAAATGGAGGATTAGGTCCTGAAATATCAAGGTTTTTAAAGGAAACTTTAGATGAATATGGAGTAGAATATGTACCTAATGCAAAGCTAAGAGAAGTTGATGTGCAAAAGAAAACAGTTGTTACAAGTTCAGGCGAATTCAAATACGACTTATTAGTTAAGGTACCTCCAGCAAGATTACCAAAGGCATTAGAAAACAGTGAAGGCTTTGTATTTAAACAAGATCCTAGATGGTCTCCAGCTATGCCGAGAACCATGAGGCATCCACAATATGATGATGTTTATATGGCAGGAGAGCATAGCTTACCAACTATAGGAATTGGATTGGCTGGAGTATTCGTGGAATCTATGGCTATAACTGCAACAGGAAACATAATTGCTGATTTAACTGGATTTGCTCCAGCACAGCCATATAGTCCAGTAACGTGTGTTGGTTATGCCGGAGAAAGAGGATGGCTTGGTACTTGTGAAACTCCGTTTGATGAGCAAAAAGGTATGTATGTACCAAAGTGCTATTTTGTAGGTAAATACACTGTTGGAAGATTATTAAAGCAAGGCTTTTATGGAGGTTGGATAGACTCATTAAAATTCTGAGGTGAGAAAAGATGGCAGAAAATAATGTTGAGGAAATTTCTCCTGAAGTACAGGCTCAAACAATTGGCCAATTATTAAATTCAATATCAGCTCTTAAAAAGAGCGGTCTTCTAGGTTTGTTAAATTATTTAGCAGAAAAGTCAGACGATACATTCTTAACAGTTGCTGATGATCCGGTTTTGATGAGATTAGCAGGCTTATTGGCAACATTGGGGAGAGGTATTGAAAAAGTTGACGGTACACAATATGCAAAAGCTAAGATGGCTATGGAAGATTTAACAAGTTGTGCATTTAATGCTTTAGGAAATATAGATGTTTCAAAAGAAAGAAAACTAGGTTTGCTTGGTTTAATGAGAGCTTTAGGAGATCCTGATGTTGCTCAAGGCTTAGGAATACTTATCGATATAGCCAAAGGATTAGGTGCTTGTGCTAGATCTAAGAAATCTCAATAAACTTTTAAATAAAGGAATATTAATTTATTTCTTTTTGATTTTATTGCAGTAGTGTTTTTAATCCCAAGACAAGAAACAAATATAGCGGAGGGCCCGTAGCTCAGCCAGGTAGAGCGGCGGGCTTTTAACCCGTAGACAAAGGGCAGTCGCCTAGCCTGCCGTTGGCGGAAGTCCCGGGTTCAAATCCCGGCGGGCCCGCCACACCCATAATGGGCTCCACAACTCAATTCCTTTTAAGATAATACTAATAAGCCCGGGCTCTAACTTTACTTTTTGCAGTAGAGAGGTGGCATAGAAATTTGCCTTCAAAATTAAGGGAAGAAGATAAAATATTAGGTCATTATTTAGTTCCAAAACATAGAATATTATCATTAGAGGAATCTGTTGAGGTTTTAAAGTCGTTAGGAATTAAGCCATGGCAATTACCGCGTATTAGTATTAATGATCCTGTAGTTAAGATTTTAGGAGGAAAGCCAGGAGATATAATAGAAATAGAAAGAGATTCACCAACAGCAGGTAAATATAAAGCATATAGGGTTGTTGTTTCTTATTAAAGAGGTGCCAGTTTTTGTCTATTGAAGAGTCTAAGTTAAATACGGACGATTTATGGTCTTTATTTAAGCAGTATCTTCATGAAAATGGTTTGTCTAGGCAACATCTAGATTCATTTAATTCATTTGTTAAAGAGAGATTGCAAAAAATTATAGATTCTTATGGAGAAATAAGACCTGCATTTAAACAAGTTAAGAAAAGTGAAATGGGTGAAGAAGGGCCTGATATAAGAGTCGTGTTAGGTAGGATTAGAATATTGGATCCTCAAATTAAAGAAGCTGATGGATTTACACATCAAATAACTCCAACAGAAGCGAGAATAAGAAACTTAACATACTCTGCACCATTATACTTAGAAATGGCACTCATTGAAAATGGAAATGAGATAGAAAGAGAAGAGCTAAAAATAGCTGACTTTCCAATCATGGTAAAATCAGTAATAGACCCTATATCTAAATATAAAGAAGATGAGCTTATTAATATAGGAGAAGATCCTTATGATCCTGGTGGATATTTTATCATAAATGGTAGCGAAAGAGTTATTGTTGCGCAAGAGGATCTTGCAGTTAATAGAATTATTGTAGGCCTTTCAACAGCTAATACCGCTAAGATAACACATACTGCAAAAGTTGTTTCAACTGTATTAGGTTTAAGAAGACAAGTAATAGTTGATAGAATGAATGATGGTACACTTGAATTAAGTATGAGTAGATTAGGCTATAGAATACCATTTGTTGTAATGATGAAAGCCTTAGGATTAGAAAAAGATGCAGAAATTGCAGCATCTGTTTCTTTTGATCCTGACGTGCAAAGGGAACTTTTACCAAGCTTTGAAAAGGTTGCTTTTACAATTAAGACAACTGAAGATGCGTTAGAATATATAGGAAATAGATTAGCTCCTGGTCAGCCTAGAGAGATAAGAATTGCTAGAGCAGAAGATTTCATAGATAATCAATTCTTACCGCATTTAGGAAGCAAACCAGAAGATAGGAAAAAGAAAGCCTATTTCTTAGGTGAAATGGCGAATAGGGTTTTACAATTATATTTAAATAAGAGAGGCGAAGACGATAAAGACCATTATTCAAATAAAAGGTTAAGGTTGGCTGGTGATTTAATAGCAGAAATATTTAGAGATGCATTTCAACAATTTGTTAATACAGTATCAAGCCAATTAGAAGAATATATAAGCCAACGCAAAAAATTAAGATTAAGATTTTTGGTTAGGTCAGATATTATAACTGAAAGATTAAGAGCAGCATTAGCAACAGGTAATTGGACTCAGAATAGAACTGGTGTGAGTCAAGCATTAGATAGGACTAATTGGATTAGTTTATTGAGTCATTTAAGAAGGGTTATATCACCATTAAGTAGAGGCCAAACTCATTTCGAAGCAAGAGATTTACATGGCACACATTGGGGCAGATTATGTCCATTTGAAACGCCTGAAGGCATAAACTGTGGTTTAGTCAAGAATTTGGCTTTAATGACATATATTTCAGTAGGAGTAGATGAACAAGAAGTAGAAAGGCTTTTGAGAAATCAAGGAGTTATTTTAATGGATGATATAATAAAGATGTCATCAGAGGATAATAATAGCATTGCAAATTTGGTAAACAATGGAGCGAAGGTATTTTTAAATGGAAGCCCAATTGGTTACGTTGAAAATGGAGAAGAATTAGTTAAGAAATTAAGAGCAATGAGAAGGAAAGGAGAATTAAGCTTTGAACTAGGCATTTCATTAATAAAAGGAGAGAATTCTAATGAAGTTTATATAAATACAGATGAGGGAAGATTATTAAGACCTTTAATAGTTGTTGATAACGGTGAGCCTAAACTTACAAAAGAAATAATTAATAAAGTTAAAAGTGGTGAGTTAAGTTTTTGGAATTTAGTTAGAATGGGGATAATTGAATTCATTGATCCAGATGAAGAAGAAAATGCATATGTTGCAGAACGTATAGAAGATATAAATAAAGATACAACACATTTAGAATTATGGGTTGCAGGCATATTTGGTGTTGCTGCCTCAACTATACCATTTTTAGAGCATAATCAAAGTCCAAGAAATACATATCAATCAGCAATGGCAAAGCAGGCATTAGGAATATATGCTTTAAACTATAACTTAAGGATGGATAGCCATGGCTATTTATTGCATTACCCACAGAAACCGATAGTTCAAACAAGGCACTTAGAGGAGATGGGTTACAATCAAAGACCTTCTGGACAGAACTTTATAGTAGCATTTATGTCGTTTACTGGATATAATATTGAAGACGCTATTATATTTAACAAAACAAGTATAGATATGGGCCTAGGTAGGGCCCATTTCTTCAGAGTTTATGCTGCAACAGAAAATGATTATCCAGGAGGCTTAAGCGACAGAATAACAGTTCCATCACCTAAATTATATGATCATAAGGGAGATCAATATTATACAAAATTAGGACCTGATGGAATTGTCGAGCCAGAAGCTGAAGTTGTGGGTGGAGACGTTTTAGTTGGTAGAGAAAGTCCTCCAAGATTTATTGGAGAGGAAAGAGTTATTGGTCCAGGGGTTTTATCAAAGAGAGATACAAGTGTACAATTAAGGTATGGAGAAAGCGGTGTAGTTGATACTGTTATAATAAGCCAGACATCTGAAAGAAACAAGCTAGTAAAAGTTAAAGTAAGAGACTTAAGAATACCAGAACTTGGAGATAAGTTTGCAAGCAGGCATGGACAGAAAGGAGTTGTTGGCATGTTATTCCCAAGATACGATATGCCTTATACAGAAGATGGTATAACCCCAGATATTATAGTTAATCCTCATGGTATACCATCAAGAATGACAGTCGGACAATTATTGGAGTTAGTTTCAGCAAAGGCTGGAGCATTATTAGGTAGGTATGTTGATGGCACGCCATTTTATAAGGAAGATATTAATAATTTGCAACTAGTATTAGTTAAGAAAGGATTCGATCCCAATAGCAAGGAAGTAATGTATGATGGGAGAACAGGAAGGCTTATTGAAAATACAATAACAATAGGTATTGCATTTTATCAAAGACTATATCATATGGTTTCTGATAAGATGCATGCAAGGGCAACAGGAAAAGTTCAACTATTGACAAGACAACCAACGGAAGGTAAAGCAAGACAAGGAGGTTTAAGATTTGGGGAAATGGAAAGAGACTGCTTAGTAGGATATGGAGCAACAATGATGCTCAGAGATAGAATGCTTGAAAATAGCGATTTATACGTGATGCACGTTTGTAATTTATGTGGCCACATCGCATGGTATAATAGCAAGAGAGGAGTTTATGAATGTCCAATTCATGGAGATTCCGGAGATATAAGGCCTATAAAGGTTCCTTATGCTTTCAAATTATTTTTACAGGAAATTATTAGTATGGGCGTGAAGCCCGAGATTAAAGTTTCTGATAAAATAAGTGTAATGAAAAAAATAACAGGTGAATTAGAATTACAAGGTAATAATTCATCTAAAAGTGATGAAAATTCTGATAATAAAATAAAAGAAAATGTAGAAAATGGAGGTGCTTAAAGATGTCCTATGCAAGTGCTTATAAGGAAGTTGAAAGATATCTTATCGATAAGATACATTTTAGTCTATTGAGTCCAATAGAAATAAGAAAGATGGCAAAAGTTACTGTAGTTAGGCCGGAAATTTATGAGGCAGATGGCTCTCCAGTATCAGGAGGAGTAAGAGATCCTCATTTTGGAGCAATTGAACCCGGAGAAAGATGTCCTGTTTGTGGAAACACAAGAGAAGATTGCCCAGGTCATTTCGGAAAAATTGATTTAGCAAGACCAGTTTTACTTCCTCATTTAGGAGATAAGATAAATGTAATTTTACAATCAACTTGTAGAAATTGTGGTAGAATTCTATTACCAGATGAAAAGATATCATACTATACAAACATTTACTTAAAGTTAAAGGAAAAATGGCCGGTGCTAGCAGAAACGTTTGCAGATGAAGTTGCAAAACAGTCATCATCTGTTTCAGAATGTCCGCATTGTGGCTATAAACAATATAAGCTAAAGTTTATCAAACCATTTACATTCTATGAAGTTAGACCAGAAGGAGAAATAAGATTAACGCCCAGTGAAATAAGAGAAAGATTAGAGAGAGTTCAAGATAAAGATATTATTGTGTTAGGAGTAGATCCAAAAGCAGCAAGACCAGAATGGATGGTATTGACTGTTTTACCAGTTCCTCCTCTATCTGTAAGACCTTCTATTACCATGGAAAACGGTTTAAGAGCAGAAGATGATTTAACACATGCATTAGTTGAAATTGTGAGACAAAATGAAAGACTTAAGAATTTCTTATCATCAAATGCTCCAGAATCCATGGTCGAAGAAGCATGGCAGACATTACAAAATGTTATTGCAGCATATATAGATAATGAATTACCTAATATATATCAGCTCTCTCATAGAGGTAGAAAACAACTAAAAACGATAGCTCAAAGATTAAAGGGTAAAGAAGGCAGATTAAGGGGTAATCTTAACGGTAAGAGAGTTAATTTCTCAGCTAGAACAGTTATTTCACCAGATCCATATATTAGCATAGATGAAGTAGGAGTTCCAGAAGAAATAGCAAAAATATTAACTTTGCCTATAGTTGTTACTCCATATAATATTGAAGAAGCAAGAAAATATGTTTTAAATGGGCCATATAATTGGCCAGGAGCGATGTTTGTATATAAGAGTAAACAAAATATGAAAATTGATTTGAGATATCAACGTAATTATAGACAGCTAGCAGAAAGCTTGGAAATAGGAGATATAGTAGAGAGGCATTTAATAAATGGAGATATTGTATTGTTTAATAGACAGCCAAGTCTTCATAGAATGTCAATAATGGCACATAAGGTTAGAGTAATGCCAGGTCGTACATTTAGGCTCAATTTACTAGATTGTGCACCTTATAATGCTGATTTTGATGGAGACGAAATGAACTTACATGTACCAAGGCTTGAGGAAGCGAGGTCTGAGGCCGAAGAATTAATGCTTGTTGAAAAACAAATACTTTCTCCAAGATATGGAGGTCCCATAATAGGGGGTAGACAAGATTATATAAGCGGTTCATATCTATTAACGGTTAAAACGACTCTATTGACAAAAGAAGAAGTATCGCTATTGATGGCAGCAGCAAACTATAAGGGAAAAATGCCAGAGCCTGCTATAATAAAACCACAACCTTTATGGACTGGTAAGCAATTGGTAAGTCTCTTCTTGCCTGAGGGATTGAATTTCGAGGGAAGAGCAAAGATTAATGCAGGAGAATTAAAATGCGATAACGAAAGATGCTTCTTTGATTCATATGATATTATAAGCAATGGGAGACTTCTTATGGGAGTTTTCGATAAAAATGCTATAGGCGCAGAGCAACCAGAAAATGTATTGCATTATATAACATTAGAATATGGTTCGGATAAAGCTAGAGAGTTCTTAGACAATGTTTTCAGAATGTTTATTAGAATGTTAGAAATAAAGGGCTTCTCAATATCATTAAGAGAAGTCGAAATACCTAAAGAAGCAAAAGAAAAAATTAATATTATGGTAGAACAGGCAAAAAATGAAATTCAAGAGTATATAAATGATTATAAAGAAGGCAATTTAGAGGTTATACCTGGAAGAACTGCTGAGGAAAGCTTGGAATTAAAGATAATCCAAAGGTTACAAAAGTTAAGAGACGATGCAGGTAAATTAGCAATTAGTTACATGGACCCATTTAATAATGCATTCATTATGGCAAGAACTGGGGCAAGGGGTAGTGATATTAATATCACACAAATGGCAGCCATGTTAGGACAACAAACTGTAAGAGGCAAAAGAATATCAAGAGGATTTAGGACTAGAACGTTACCACAATTTAAGCCAGGAGATTTATCTCCAGAAGCAAGAGGATTTATTATAAGTAATTTCAGATCTGGATTAAAGCCTTATGAAGTATTCTTCCATGCTGCTGGAGGTAGAGAAGGTCTGGTAGATACTGCTGTAAAGACTTCACAAAGCGGTTATATGCAAAGAAGACTTATAAATGCCTTGCAAGACCTATACATTTCATATGATGGTACTGTAAGAGATTCTGTTGGAGACATTATTCAATTTAAGTATGGAGAAGATGGAGTTGATCCAATGTTAACATATCATGGTAAGGCAGTAAATATAGATAGAATTATTCAAAAGGCTAAAGGTGAGTAAAAATGAATCCAAGAAAAAAGAAAGCGGAAAAAGATGTTGAAGAAGATATTAATGAATTAGAAGTTAAATTAAAATCATCAAAAGAAATATTACCAGAAAAGATTTACAATGAATTAGTTGAAAAACTGAATAAATCAAATCTTAGTATTAGAAAGAAAATTGATGTTGTGGAAGAGACAATTAGGCGTTATATATTATCAATGATACAGCCAGGGGAGCCTGTTGGTACGGTTGCAGCTCAATCAATAGGAGAACCGGGGACGCAAATGACATTAAGAACATTTCATTATGCAGGTTTAATGGAATTCGATGTTACATTAGGTCTGCCGAGATTAATAGAAATTGTTGATGCCAGGCATGAGCCATCAACTCCTATAATGAGAGTTTATTTAGATGAGGAAAATAGAAATGATCTGGAAAAGGCCAAAGAAATTGCAAGAAGGATTGAATATACGATAATAAGTAATGTGGTTTCTGAAATTTCATATGTATTAGGAGAGCCTAGAATACAAATAGAAATCGATAGAGATATGTTAGAAGATAAAGGCGTTACTCCTGAAGAAATAATTGAGGCTATTGAAAAACTAAAAATAGGAGAAGCTAATATCGATGAAAACAATTCTAATATAATTAATGTTGAATTAAGTAATGATGTTATGCCTGAAGAGGAACTATATGATACAAAGGCATTCAATGAAATTATATCTAAAATTAGGAAGACTTATCTTAAAGGTATTAAAGGAATTAAAAAGACAATGATACAGGAAAAGAGTTATGAGGAAAATGGAGTTAAGAAGAAAGAATATGTTATTTTAACAGAAGGAAGCAATTTAGCTGAAGTCATGAAAATTAAAGGAGTTGATTCGAAGAGGATAGAAACTAATAATATAGTAGAAATTTCTCAAGTTTTAGGAATAGAAGCAGGTAGAAATGCTATTATAAAGGAAATATTAGATGTATTACAGAACTCTGGACTCGATGTTGATATAAGGCATGTTATGTTAGTAGCAGATATGATGACATGGACAGGTAAGATAAGACAAATAGGAAGATTAGGAGTTGTAGGAGAAAAGCCAAGTGTTATTGCAAGGGCAGCATTTGAAGTTACAATAAATCAAATCTATAATGCAGCCATAACTGGGGAAGATGAAAAGTTCTTTGGAGTTACAGAAAGCATTAGCGCAGGACTAATACCAAAAGTAGGCACAGGAATAGTCATGTTAGGAATGGGTGCTACACCTATTAAACCCTCTATTAACAATACAGAAAATAAATAAGTAGGAACTTACAGATTAGAGCGAGGGAAAAAATATGTCTGTCTCGCTGGAAAAAGAATTAAAGAACTTAACTAAAAGCGGTAAATATTATTTAGGTGTAAGCAAGACAATAAAATCAGTATTAAGAGGAGAAGCAAAAATGGTAATAATAGCTGATAATATCCCTCAAAGTTATCGGTCTAAGATAGAAAATAATGCAAAGCTATCAAATATACCAATATATGTTTTTAAAGGTACATCAATAGAATTGGGGGCATTATTAGGTAAGCCTTTTAAGGTATCGTCAATAAGCATTATTGATACTGGTGAATCAAGAATACTTGATCTTGTTGGCACGTCTTAGGGTGCAAGTAATGGAAAATAATGGGGATAGAATAGATTTAGAAGAACTTAGATATTTATCTTTGTTTCAAGATCTGACTGGGGCTATGGCTTATAGATGTATTTCAGACAACGAATCAAACAGAGTATTTTATTTAGTAGGTAAAAACGATCTAGGTAAGGCTATAGGAAAAGATGGAAAAAATGTAAAATCTTTATCCAAAATATTGAATAAAAATATTGAAATAGTAGAGTATTCAGATAAAATAGAAGAAATGGCAAAGAATTTATTTCCTGGGATAACGATATTGAAGGTTGATTTAATAGATAAAGATAATATGAAAACATTGTATATAAAGGTCAAAGATGATGAAAAAGGTAAGGCTATAGGAAAAGATGGAAAAAATGTAAAAAGAGCCAAAATAATATTGAGCAAGCTTTATGGCATTGAAAAGGTTGTTGTAAAATGAAACAAAGTTTATATTCTAGGAATAGATACTTAGGATATGCTAGAGCGGTGACAAATAATGGGTGAAGGAAAATCACCTAATGGACTATTTGCAGCGAGGCAATTAAGAAAGAAGAGAATGAAATTTAAATGGTCTCAGAAAGAATATAAAAGAAGAATGCTCAAGTTAACTGAAAAATATGATCCTTTAGAAGGATCTCCAATGGCAAGGGCTATAGTATTGGAGAAGGTTGGTGTTGAATCAAGACAGCCTAATTCAGCGTTAAGAAAGTGCGTTAGGTGCCAATTGATTAAAAATAAAAAAGTTGTTACAGCTTTTGTTCCAAAAGATGGTGGAGTGCTATATATTGATGAGCATGATGAAGTTATAATAGAAGGTATAGGAGGACCTAAGGGAGGCTCCTTAGGTGATATACCTGGAGTAAGATATAAAGTAGTTATGGTAAATGGAGTTTCCTTAGATGCTTTATGGAAAGGGAAGAAGCAGAAAGTTAAGAGATAGCAAATATTTCTTTACAAAAATTTTAATCGTTTATAATTATTGATCTTCACCTTCATCATTGTCGCCTTCATCATCTTTATCTCCTCGTTCTTGATTTTGTTCTTCCATATCAGCAAGCTTTTTTGATACATAAATTGGTTTACCAGAAATAATACCCAAGTATATTGCATGACTAGGTATCATTTTTATGCTTATATTTAATCCTTCTGATTCGAATTCAACAGATGCTGTATAAAGCCCATTCGTTGAATCAAGTTCATCAATAATAACTCTTTTTAACGTTTTTCCTATTAAATCCTTGAATTCTTCATGATTCATTAAAAAAGAAAATAAAGATTGCCTTCTAGGAGGAACTTCACCATCATTGTATATTCTAATTGCTTCTGCGACATCTGCAGGAATGTTAACTAATGAAAACATTCTTCCATCTTCTAGGGATAATGTCATGCCAATTATATATGTACCAAATCCACTACCCATATCTTGTATAACTTTATAATATGTTTGTACATTTGTCACCCTAAGTAGATTTTCACTCAAACTAATTCCCTCGCTTGTATCATATTATAGACTAAAATTCTTAAGTTTAAAGCTTGTATTAAACAATTTCTCTATAGAAAATGCTAGAAACAATATTTTTAAAAACTAAACTCTTTATAAATAATAAGGAGTGAGAGAATTGAGTAGTCAAACGCAACTACCAGATATAGACAAAATAGGAAGCGGTTTAAATGAGATAAAATTATTTGATAAATGGTCATGGGAGGGAATTGAAATTAGAGATCCAAGCTTAAAGAAGTATATAAGTCTTAAGCCAACTTATTTGCCTCATAGTGGAGGAAGACATGAACATAAGAGATTTGGTAAGGCAGAAGTAAACATTGTAGAAAGATTAATTAATAGATTGATGTATCCCGGAAAAAATGGAGGCAAAAAGATGATGGCATATAATATAGTAAGAAACGCTTTTGATATAATACATTTAGAAACTAAAGAAAATCCAATACAAGTATTTGTAAGGGCTATAGAAAACTCGGCCCCTAGAGAAGAAACAACAAGGATTATGTATGGAGGTATAGTCTATAGAGTTTCAGTAGATGTCTCTTCACAGCGTAGAGTAGATTTAGCAATTAGATTTATAACAGAGGGAGCTAGAGAATGCTCTTTTGGTAAGGTAAAGCCTATAGAGCAATGTTTGGCTGAAGAAATTCTGTTAGCCGCAAAGAATGATCCACAAAGCTATTCTATTAAACAAAAAGAAGAAATAGAAAGAATAGCTCTAAGTTCAAGATAAACCCTTTTATTTGGGTTATATTATTATTTTATTTTACTCATTAAAAATTCATGGATTTATTAACCATAGTATTTTTAAATCCCTGTTTAAGCTTAAAATGAGGGAAAACGATAAATAAGAGAGGTGTAAATGCATGCCTGAGAAGCCGCACTTAAATTTAGTAGTAATAGGGCACATAGATCATGGTAAGAGCACATTAACTGGACATTTATTATATAGATTAGGTATTGTCGATGAAAAGAAAATGAGGGAATTAGAAGAACAAGCAAAGAATGCAGGTAAAGAATCATTCAAATATGCATGGATATTAGATAAAATGAAAGAGGAGAGAGAAAGAGGTATAACAATAGACTTATCATTTATGAAATTCGAAACTAAGAAATATGTTTTCACTATAATAGATGCCCCAGGTCATAGGGACTTCGTTAAAAATATGATAACCGGTGCAAGCCAAGCTGATGCTGCTATGTTAGTCGTATCATCAAGAAAAGGTGAATTTGAAGCAGGTATGAGCCCTGAAGGACAGACTAGAGAACACTTATTATTAGCAAAAACATTGGGCATTGACCAAATGATAGTTGCAGTTAATAAAATGGATGCACCAGATGTTAATTATGATCAAAAGAGATACGAAGAAATCGCAAACACATTAAAGAAATTTATGAAAGGTTTAGGTTATAATGTTGATGCCATACCATTTGTTCCAGTAAGTGCATGGACTGGAGACAACATAATTGAAAGAAGTCCTAACATGCCTTGGTATAAAGGGCCAATATTAGTAGAGGCATTCGATAACTTGCAGATACCTCCAAAGCCAGTAGATAAACCACTAAGATTGCCTGTTCAAAATGTCTATACGATTCCAGGCGCTGGTACTGTTCCAGTAGGAAGAGTTGAAACAGGTGTTATGAAAGTAGGAGATAAAGTAATATTCATGCCAGCAGGCGTTGGAGGAGAAGTAAGGAGTATACAGATGCATTATCAAGATTTGCAGAAAGCAGAGCCCGGAGACAACATAGGATTCTCAGTTAGAGGTGTTGAAAAAAGTCAAATAAAGAGAGGAGATGTAGTAGGTCCTTATGATGCACCACCAACAGTTGCTGATGAATTTATTGCAAGAGTATTCGTAGTTTGGCATCCAAGCGCTATAGCAGTAGGCTATACACCAGTTATTCACGTGCACACGGCTACAGTTAGCGCTAAGGTAACCGAGATAATATCAAAATTAGATCCAAGAACTGGTAAAGAAGTTGAAAAGAACCCGCAATTCTTAAAAGCTGGTGATGTAGCTATGATAAGATTCAAGCCAATAAAACCAGTAGTTGTTGAAAAATACAGCGACTTCCCACAATTAGGAAGATTCGCTATGAGAGATATGAACAGAACAGTTGGTATAGGTATAGTTACAGAGGTTAAGCCGGCAAAGATAGAGATTAAGAAATAAAACAGCTAAATAATAATCGGTGGCAGATTTGGCATTCAAAGTAAGAATATGGCTATGGAGCACCAATGTAAAAAGCTTAGAATCAGTAGTAAATCAAATTAGAGAAATAGCACAAAAAACTGGTGTGCCTATTAGAGGTCCAATACCATTACCAACAAAAAGATTAGAAATACCTTTATTAAGATTGCCTCATGGAGAAGGTAGTAAGCACTGGGAACATTGGGAAATGAGAATACACAAAAGATTAATTGATATAGAGGCTGATGAAAGGGTATTGAGGAGATTAATGAGAATACAAGTGCCACCTGATGTTTACATTGAAATAAAGTCTGGAAAATAAATTTATATTAACTAATTTTAAAATGTTATGTTTTTAAATCTTAGTCTATAGATTTAATTATTGAGCCGGGGTGCCCGAGCGGCCTAAGGGGGTAGGCTGGAGACCTACTGTCCCGTAAGGGACACGCGGGTTCAAATCCCGCCCCCGGCGTAGTTAATTTTTATGGTTAAGACTTTTATGAAATAGAACATGTTATAGTATAATTATAATAATAGTATTTTAATGATATAAATTATATTTAAATATGTTTATGAATAAATTAAGAGAAAGTTTTGATTATTATTTTAAATATAGTTTCTTTTAACGCTTTATGGTGAAGCTTTGTTTATATGATAATATCTATTAATATATCGAATTTAGACCTATATTGATTTAATACAATTGTTTATTAAAGTATTACATTAAGGTAACCTTTTATTAATTATGATTATTTCATATAATAAGAATTTTGCAATTGAAATAAAAATAAATATACTAATAGCCTTTTTAAAATCTTAAGGTTTTTATTTATTATTTAAGCTTTTAGGTATTAATAAATTATCTTAATAATATAATTTTAAAAAATTATTTGAGATTGAGTTGTATTAAAATATATACTATAATAGTGAGAACATTAAAAATAATACCGAAAATTATGAAATTAAGTCCTGTCTGAGTATAGGGATGATATTCTGCCTCCAAGGTTAATTCCCCAGAGTTAAAAATTATTGGTGATTGATTTGGATTAACCCAGACAAATCCTAATCCTGCATCTTTTAATGGAACGGAAAATGTGAGTTTTGCAAAACCAATAATGTAACCGTTTACATTGCCTATAGTATTATTAGAAGTGGTAATTAAAAGAGTACTGTTATGGTTAATTACTATACTTGTCCAATTAATTCTGTTAGGAAGTCCATAGGTTGCAAATTTCGTTCCATTTTTAAATCCAATAACTCCGAATATTGGCCCAGTTGAAGGTTCTTGCAGAGTTGAATCAAAAGTTATATTCCAATGGGCTATAACTCTATAGATATGTGGTCGTGGTGTTAGATAGTTTTCAAGAGATAATGGATAAGTAGAAAGAGTAATAAAGCCACCTGCAGGTATGATTCTGGTTCCATTTAAAGACATAAAAACAGCTGGTATCCATATTGTATCATTAATTAGCTCTATCCCATATATAATTGTAATGGAACCAGCAAGGATTAATGCTACTAAAATTAGAATCTTAATCTTTTTTAATCTCGAAACTTTTAGTGCGGTTGAATTAGAATGATATTCAGATGTTTGAGAATTATATAAGGATATTTTCTCTTTATTATCTTTTTTGTTATAATCGTCATTTATGATTGATAATAATACATGAAGTATGTTCATAATTTTACCTTCTTTTAATTTGGTCATGATAAAAGTTAATAAATTTTATTATTTATTATTTTGATATATGAAAAATGAAGAATTTATATTAATGTTAAGTAATGCTAATATTTATGTTATAATTAACTAATTAAAATATAACACAATCTATTCAAATGAAGGAATTTCATAAATCTAAAATATATAGTATTCTATTATTACACAAAATTACTTCTTATTTAATAACTAAGAAAATAAAGAAAAATTTATATATTTCCTAATTCAATAAAATGTGTGGGCATTATAAATAAAATCGTAATATGGGCGAATATAAAAGAGAACTCCTTTATCTTGTTTTTAAGTTATATTTTTTTAATTTATCAAATAATTTCTTTTTTAATTTATGGTGATTATTATGTTATGTAAAAGAAATAGAAAGGGATATCTATATTTATACGATGGAACAATTATTAAAGGTTGTGGTTTTGGTTCTTTTGGCTATAAATTTGGAGAGGTCGTTTTTACAACAACGATGAATGGATATCCTGAAGCTCTAACAGATCCTTCTTATAAAGGACAGATATTAATTGTAACTCATCCATTAGTGGGCAACTATGGAGTACCTAAAATAAAGTTAATGAATAATAATATCATTGAGAACTTTGAATCTGAAAACATTCAAGTAGAAGGTTTAATTGTAGATGAAGAAACTGAGCCCAATAAATGGAACTCTTATATGTCATTGCATGAATGGCTGTCGTATCATGGAATTCCAGGTTTAAGCAATGTGGATACGAGGTTTCTTGTTAAGAAGATTAGAGATCAAGGAGTTGTTCCTGGAATCATTTCATCTGGTGTTGAATTAAAAGAATTAGAAAGATATAATTATGATAATATAGACTTTACTGAATTTACTTCTCCAAGGCAAATAATAATACATAAAGGAGAAATCGATAAAAACATAGTTGTTGTTGATTGTGGAGTAAAACATGGAATTTTAAAAGGTATTTATGATGCATTTCATTATAATATAATTAGAGTTCCTTGCAAATCTAATATAAATGAAATAATGAAATTTGATCCAAAGGGTATAGTTTTTAGCAATGGACCAGGTAATCCTAATTTATTAAGTAAATTAATTGATACCTATATTTCAACAATAGAATATGGAGTACCAATATTAGGAATATGCTTAGGACATCAAATTGGAACTTTAGCCTTAGGAGGAAAAGTTAAGAAGATGAAATATGGTCATAGGGCGATAAATAAACCTGTTATTAATTTAATAACTGGCATGAGTTATATTACAACGCATAATCATGGGTATGCGATTCTATCAATAAAAGATTTGCCTAAAAGTGTTAAACCTTGGTTTATTAGTCCTGATGATAATATAATAGAAGGTTGGGTTAATGAAGAAAAGAATATACTTTCTGTTCAATTCCATCCAGAAGGTAAACCAGGTCCTTTAGATACGTTATGGATATTTGAAAAATTTGAAAAAATGGTGAAAAATTATGAAAGAAACAATTAAAAAAGTAATTATTATAGGTTCGGGTCCAATAAAGATCGCTGAAGCTGCTGAGTTTGATTATTCAGGATCTCAAGCTTTAAAAGCAGTTAGGGAAGAAGGAATAGAAACAATTTTGATAAGTCCTAATGTAGCAACTATACAAACATCTTATAGAATGGCAGATAAGGTTTATATGATTCCCATAAATTTTGGATTTTTAAGTAATATAATAGAAAAAGAAAGACCAGATGGAATAATGATAGGCTTTGGTGGGCAAACTGCATTAAACGTTGGAATAGAATTATATGAAAATAAAATTTTCGATAAATATGGAATAAAGGTTTTAGGAACTCCTATAGAAGGGATTAAAAAAGCATTAAGTAGAGAAAAGTTTAGAGAAACAATGATTAATAATAATATTCCAGTTCCTCAAAGCTTTACATCTAATAACGAAAATGATGCTATTGAAAAGGCAAAAATGCTAGGTTATCCTGTAATGATAAGGGTTAGCTATAATTTAGGAGGAAGGGGGTCTTTTGTTGCATGGGATGAAAATGAGTTAAAAAATAAGATAAATAAGGCATTTTCTCAAAGTCAAATACATGAAATATTATTGGAAAAATTCCTTTATCATTATAAAGAACTGGAATATGAAGTAATGAGAGATTCTTTTGGAAATAAGGCTGTAATAGCATGCATAGAAAATCTAGACCCAATGGGTGTGCATACTGGTGAAAGCGTTGTAATTTCTCCTTGTCAAACTATTGATAATAGTGAATATCAAACTATGAGAAGCATGTCTATGAGGGTATCAGATTCCATAAATTTAATTGGAGAAAGCAATGTGCAATTTGCTTTAAGTCCTAATAGTGATAAAATTTATGTTATTGAAACTAATCCAAGAATGTCAAGATCATCAGCCTTAGCAAGTAAGATAACAGGATATCCATTAGCTTATGTATCAGCAAAGCTTGCTTTAGGCTATAAACTTTATGAAGTAATAAATAAGATAACTGGGATAACAACCTCTTGTTTCGAGCCTAGTCTTGATNNATAAAAATGCCAAGGTGGGATTTGCAAAAATTTGAAAATGTTGAAAAGTCAATTGGAAGTGAAATGAAAAGTATAGGAGAAGTTATGAGTATTGGGAGGAGTTTTGAAGAGGCATTTCAAAAGGCTATTAGAATGTTAGATATTAATGCTGAATTAATAGATAACGAAATTTATAATTCTAATATGAGCAAAGAAGAAGCTTTGAAAAAATTAAAAGAGAGGAGAGAATATTGGTTCTTATATATTTCTAAAGCAATTAAAGAAGGGGCAAGTGATGATGAGATATATGAAAATACGGGAATAGATAAATTTTATATTAAAAAAATAAGGAATTTAATATCATTTTATGAAGAGTTTAAGAAAAAGAAATTAATAGATGAGGATTTATTAATAGAACTAAAAAGATTGGGTTTTAGTGACAACGCAATTTCAAAGGCTTTAAATATTGACATAAGAAAAATTAGAGTAGAGAAAAATATAATGCCAAAAATTAAACAAATAGATACGTTAGCAGGAGAATGGCCTGCCATAACTAATTACATGTATACAACATATAAAGGTATGGAAGATGATGTAGTATTTCAAAAACAAAGGGGTATTTTGATTATTGGTTCTGGGGTATTTAGAATCGGTGTTTCTGTAGAGTTTGATTGGGGAACGGTTTCATTAATAGATTCATTGAAAAACTATTATGATGTATATTTGCTAAATTATAATCCAGAAACAGTATCTACTGATTGGGATATAGCTAAACAACTATTCTTTGATGAAATAAGTTCAGAAAAGATTCTTGATATAGCAAATAAAACTGGTATCAAAAAAGTTGTTTTGTTTTCTTCTGGTCAAATAGGAAATAATCTGGCTAAAGAGTTAGAAGAAAACGGTTTGATTATTTACGGTACGTCTGCTAAGAGCATTGATATTGCAGAAAATAGGGAAAAGTTTTCTATAATTTTAGATAAATTAAATATTAAACAGCCCCCTTGGATATCTGCAAGCAATATTAACGAGGTTTTGAAATTTATTGATGAATTTGGCTTTCCTGTTTTAATAAGACCTAGTTATGTATTAAGTGGCTCCAGCATGAAATTAGCATATAATTACGAAGAACTTCTAAAATATATAAAATCGGCAACTAAAATATCTCCAAAATATCCTGTTGTTATATCTAAGTTCCTAGAAGATTCAATAGAGGCTGAAATAGATGGTGTTTCCGATGGTAAAGGAGCTATAGGTATATTAAATGAGCACGTAGAAGAGGCAGGAATACATAGTGGAGATTCTACAATGGTAATACCACACAAAAAGATTAACGATGGTATAGCTAAAGAGATTGGTAAAATTGGATTAATGCTTTCTAGAGAACTCGAAATTAAAGGTCCATTTAATTTACAGTTTGTTATAAAGGATTCAAACCCTTATGTAATAGAATTAAATTTAAGACAGAGTAGATCGTTTCCATTTTCAAGTAAAGCTATTAATATGAATTTAATTGATTTAAGTATTAAAGCTATTGAGAACGGCTTGGGATTAAATGCATTTGAGCTAATTAGGCCAAAATTTTTTGCAGTTAAGTCGCCTCAATTCTCATGGGCTCAATTAAACAATGCATATCCCAGCTTAGGAGTTGAAATGAAAAGTACAGGAGAATCAGCTAGTTTTGGTCTTACATTTTATGATGCTTTAATTAAAAGTTGGCTTTCAGTATCTCCAAATAAATTACCTAGACATAATAAGGGGATTTTAATATATGGGAATAGGAATTTAAATGATCTAAACGAAGCTGGAAAAATTCTACAGGGATTAGATTATAATGTATATACGATTGAAGGAATAGAATCATATGGTATAAGTTTAAGTATAGAAAAGGCAAGTGAAATGATTTTGAAGAAACAAATAGATTTAGTAATTACAGATGGGCATTTAATAGAGAAGGATTTTAATATCAGAAGACATGCAGTTAATACTAATATACCACTTATATTAAATGGAAAACTTGGTAAAGAAATTAGTTATGGAATAAAGGAATATAAAGAAGGAAAGATAACATACTTAGAAAATTCAGAATATTATAAAATGCAATCAGATATGGATAAAATCTTAATATATTGAATTATTGCTTATTTAATTTGGTGAGTTATATGAAAATTGGTTTAATAGGATTAGGGGTTATGGGTTATAGGATTGCAACAAACTTAAAAAATGTCAACATGTTAGATTATGTTTATAATAGGAGTGAAGAAAAGGCAATAGAATTTTCCAAAAAATACAATGTATCTTATTTTAAAACACCAGAGGAAGTAGCAAAAAATTCTGATTTTATTATAACTGTTTTATCNNGATGATAATGCTGTTTCAGACATTGTAAAAAAGATATTACCGTATTTAAAAAATAAAATTTTAGTTGACTTATCAACAATCTCTCCTACGACTAGTATAAGTTTGGCAGAACAGGTAACATCTTATGGCGGAGTAATGTTTGATGCACCTATGATAGGAACTTCTACTGATGTTGAAGCAAAAAGAATTTCAATAATTGTTGGAGGTCCTCAAGAAAAATTCGATATTGTAAAAAACGTTTTAAGTAATACTGCGAGCAGAGTAATTTATGCGGGAAAGAATGGTGCAGGATTATATGTAAAGTTAGCTGCAAACATGATGTTTGCATCATTTATTAACGGCTTAGCGGAATCAGTAAGCTTTGCTGAAAAGGCGGGATTAACTAAAGAACAAATAACTCAATTATTTTTAGAAATAAGCAGTACTAGAAGTCCGGCAAGCAATTTAAAACTTCCCAAAATGCTTAATTCTGATTTTGAGACGCAATTTGCATTAAAACATATGAGAAAAGATACAGAAATAATGGTAAGAGAAGGTCAAAACTTAAAGGTTCCATTACCATTGACCTCATTGATTTCCAACTTACTTAGAATATCTGAAGGTTTGGGTTTAGGAGAGTATGATGTATCTTCTTTAATAGAATTTTATAGAAAAACAAGAATTTAGTTTTTTATTTTTATAATCAATAATATTAGAATCTGAATCTTTATTTGATAGATTTTCGTTCCCTTGTTAGGGTTAAAACTTCTCCAATAAATCCTGCAGAAGATAATTCTATTAATCCGTATAGCAAAGGATAGATTATTAATAATATTATTCCTGGTAAGCCGGCTAAATTGCCAATAACTTTATCTAATGAAGCCAAGTAATTTAATGGATATGCTAGATATAATAATAGGGAAAATAAGAATCCTATTAAAAAGCCAGAAATAAGCCTTGTTGATCTTCTTTTAATGAACCCAATTATTATACCAGGTATTATTCCCATCCATATATATGATGTAAAATAAGAAAATATTAATGTCAATAATATTGATACTATAAATATTATTATATTAATCTTGTTCATTATGAACCACCTTCTGGTAATAGATACCAAATTGCTGTTATGTTTGTTATAGGAGAAAATGGATAATATTCAAAATTTAGCCATGCATTAAGTTGAGTTTCGAACCAAGGACTTGCTGGATTTTCGCTAGGCCCTCCTGGAAAGACAGCATAAAATTGATCAGTTGATGGAGAATCTACAATTCTCAAGCTAGGTCCTTCGCTAACAATAAGTGGCATATAAATTGTACCGTTGAAATTAAAATATGCAGCTGATGGTGTAAATCCATCCCCCCATATAGGTATGGGACCGTAGTTGAGTGATGATATACCAGCTGGATTTTGTAATTCTAAAACATGAACTTTTCCCCAATTCCAATTTGAAATGTTATAGCCAAGCTTTTGTGTTAGATAATTTATTGATTGTACATAAGATGTATTAACAATCTTGCAAAAACTTCCATTGAATAAGGAAGATGATGGATTATGAGATGCAAAATATGCAATATCACTTGTTATTAAATTATCTGTGCCATAAAAAGCAACAGTTCCAGTTAGCAGGGGTCTATATTGATTTAATCCATGTTGATCTATTATTGGATTTAATACATTGTCTAATATGTTAAATAGCATATAGGTATAAATTGTTGGCGCTATTTCATTTTGGTAAAACGTATAATTCCAATTAGATAAAATAGAAACGCCTTCTCTAAAAATGCCTGAATATGATTGATTTTTTAAACATGAAACTATAACAGGGTTTAATATTGATGCCCATGCATCTGTTACATTGCCTTGTAATGATTCCATTTCATTGATTGTTATCATTTTGTGAGAATTCAAATATCTATAAATTGTTAAAGCCCTTCCGTCAGATACCCAATATCCTCCAACAAAAGGAAATGGATAATCTAAATATGCAGTTGGCTGATTTGGAGCAAATATAAACCCTCTTGAAGGATCAATAGATTGCGGTAAATATTTGAAAGGTACATAACCTACGGGTTCATAATTAGATATTGATCCATTTAAAACTGTTCTGGCACCAATTACTTTTACAGTTATGTTATTTGGTAGATTTATCTTTATTAAAGGATATAGACCTGCAGTAATGAAACCTGCATGATGCATTGAAACCATAGCTAAATTTTGAGTAGGCTCAACCCAATATTTGGCTGCATTAAGTAATTGTTCGAAATTAGTAGAGTTATCTAAAAGAAATTCTGATACCAAGGTTAAGAACGGATAATATTGATTAACCCAATAAAGGCTAATTCCTAAATGCAAGGTATTGTTAAATGTTATTAAAGGACCATTATTCGTATAATAAATTGTGAAGTTTTTGTTCAACAAATTGAAAGTATATTTTCTTAAAGGATACCACACTCCATTATATAAATATGAGTAATTCTGCATATTTATAATCTCTAAATAAGCATTGCTAGATGCTCCAAGAGGTGTAGTAAGACCCCAAGCTGTATATTTTGTATGTCCAATTAAAACTCCGGGCTCTCCAACTAATTCAAAACCTGTTACGTTAAGATTTGGTGCAATCATTTGTAAAGGTAACCATAAAGATGGATCATATAATGTTAGATGCGGATCGTTAGCCATCATTGGATAACCGGTATAGCTATAGTTTCCCGTTATTTCCCATTCGTTGCTACCTAAATCAACAATGCTTATAGGATCAGAGCATATTTGATTTAAGGCTGAAACTACTAATGGAGTTATTTCAGATAAAGTTTTATTGTTTAAACCGTTTGCAAATGTATCGTAAAAATTAAGGGACCAAAAATAGGATGGACTTACATTAAAGCTTTGTAAGTTTAACCCATTAACGGTTCCATTCCCAGGCATAGCAGTTAATGATCCATTCGTATAATAAGGATAATATGGCAATAATTCATTTGTTAAGTTATAACCTAGATGTGTATATATTAAAGTTAGCTTTAATTCATCGCAAAAGCCTTTAGCTAAACCCCAAGACATAACTTCTCCCCAAGCAATTGAATAAAACGGAGTGAAATTGTATGGCTTAATATTTAGCAAATAAAATATAAAAGGTAATTCATGTTGTTTTTCTGCATTGACAATATATGCATTAATTCCATCGGAATAGGCTTGCATATAAGAGTAAATAACTGGATAATGAGTTTTTACATAATTTAAAGTAAAGTTAGCATTTTGTGGAAAGCCAACATAATGGGCATATAAATCAGTTTTTAATGTTAAGTTACCGAACCAAGAACTTAAGTTCCCTGCTCCAGTTAAGCCGAATAATTCTAATTGGAAGAGTCTCATATATGCTGTATAATAGCCCTCTGCAAAATATGCATCATAAGTATCATTAGCAATTATGTGAGCTACTCCATCTTTACTAATAATTATCTTAACAGGGCTTTTTAGTCCTTTTAAATAAATCGTTTGATTTTTTAATTGAGCTGTATAACTATAAGGCCAAATGCTTTGTTTTGAAGGGCTAAATACGAAAAAGATTTGTCCTAAATATGAAGCAATTATTAATATAATAAGAAATACCACAATCAATATATATGATTTTTTGCCCACGATACACACCTTTTTTATATTGTCTCTTAAAGATTAAAAATCTTTTATATAATAATAAATAAAATTGTTAACCATTTAAAATATAATAAGGTAACAATTCTTCAAAGAAAAAAAGTAGACTTTAAGTAGAGATGAGATAAATATTATGATAATTATAATAATATGAGTAGAAGTGGAAAACTAAAACTAAGAAATTTAATCAAAGTAAATGTATTATAAAAAGGAAAAAAGAAATTTAATTTAAATTGTTTTTTCTAAATTTAATAAATTATACTTAATAGATTTGGAAATAAGCATTATATCTTCTGTCATAATTGATATTGGTATTTGTTTCCATTACATAGATGCAAGAGAGGATTATTTCTATTTTGAGAAGAAAATAGCCGAAGTTCAGTCATTACAGGATAAGGTTAAAATATACATGAATTATATGTCCTTGAAGTATTATTAAAAGAAAAGAGGAGTTTATTTAAGAAAATATAAAGGAGATTCTTTGACAAAATAAAGGCAAGCCTTGTTCCTTCTAGGGGTAAAATTTTAAAGGTCTGAA
>DAXV01000006.1:5415-11021 GCA_002506595.1 Acidilobaceae archaeon UBA158 | reverse complement strand
AAGTGGGAATGAGGGTAAATCCCACTAGCTATGAAATGATGAAAGTAAAGGCTGTAAACCCACAAACCTATGAACCGCCCAAAGGGAACCCTCGCCCTTTGGGACAGGGAGGAGGTCAGAAACTTATTATACTTGGTCTTATAGTAAGCTTATTCATGTAATTAAAATAAAGCTCAATAATATGTTAAGAAAGTTTATGAAGTTGTTTAATATAGCTTTTCTTGATTATGTGTTAACCATAAAGTAGAAGTTAATAAAGGAAAAGAGAGTAATAGTTTATTCTTATCATAAAATACATGGTAATTTAATTGAGTCTTTAAATATATTATATCGTAATAAAATAATTGTAAAAACGCAAAAGCCTTTATCTTTCTTCGTAATTTATAATATAGTATAAGTAAAGGGGTAGCACTTGAGACTTCAGAAAAGTCAGCCCTTTAGAAAAAGATCAGAGTATTTTAGAAATAGTATTTATATATTTAGGAGAAATAGGTGGAATAATCTTAAAAGAATGGGCATATTAATATTATCAATAATATTATTAATCCTTACGTTACTTTCTTTTAAAATACTAGAAAATGATAATAACTATAAAAATAATGTAATGATGGATTCCATAAGCATTATCCCCCTATCAAATTATAATTTAAGCGTGGGAATTAATGATAATGGTTCCGTATTAATTAATAATACAATTAAAAATTATACTTATGGAACTAATGTCTTTTTGGGTTATTTTGCATTTTTTGGAGGCAGTTTTTATTCTGGTCCGCCGGTAAATTCTCAGTCTTTTTCAGTCCAATTAAATTCTAATATTAATGTAACTGATAACATGACCTTATGGGTTCAAGACTTATTTCTGGTAAACTATTTTGATAACTCTTATTATATTTATATCATGGACAACTTATGGAATAGCACTTCACCAAATTCAACAATAAATCAATTTTTGGTTTCTGGAAATGGAAGCTTTAGTGTGGCAAATAATAAAATATATTATTTTAATGAGGCATTAAATAATGAAAATATTATAAATTATATTACTAAACCACCATTTTATCTTTATGCAATGATGAATTTGACTTTAAATTTTAATGGCTATCCTCAAATTTATGTATATTATAGAATTAAGAATTTAACATTCGATTCAGGATGGATACTCTATGATATCATAACGATTAAAATCCCATCAAATAATACAAAATTCTTAGTTGGAAATCAGCAGGATATATTGCCAAATAAACCAAATTATCCATTTGTTACCCAATGGATAGTAGCTGGAGGAGGTGGAGGGTCAGAACTATTCATTTATAACTGGAACGCATCAATAATGCTATATTATAAATATGATGGTAAACTCTATGAGGTGCCAGATTCTATAAGTCTTAGACCAACTTATTTTAAAGGAGGCATTACTTCAGAAAATGTTAGCCAATATTATGGAATAATAGAAAATTATAATAATAGGCAAGGTCTTGTTTATCAAATTAAAGGAAGGAATATACAAAAATTTTTATGGGAACCTCATGTAAAATATGATATAAATGGAAATAATTTAACCATATATTTAACGCCATCAATGGGAGAATGGCAAATTATTATTTCAAGTAATAATTATTATAATGAAGTATTAGGAAATTATTCACCATTATCTTTTGTTCTTCCTGGAGGTACCTATTATTTATCAGCGACCTTGTATGCAGGATCAGAACCGGTAATTACCTTCACGAAATTATTTAACATAACTATAATTAAAATTTCTTCTTTAGCTCCATTTTATATCAACGATGTATATTACTCTAAAGGAAACATAGAATTCTTTAAGATACCTTTGAATTTAACAATACCATCAATTTATTATGAGAATAAAAACAACAGAATGGTTTTTAAATATTTAATTGTGAATAATAAAATAATTAAAAATAATACGATAATTATAAATAGCAGTTCTAATATTACAGTTATCTTTCAAAAGCAATATTATGTAATTATTAATGGAATTGGGAATTGGTATAATGAGGGGCAAACGGTAAGAATTTATAAGTCAGTTCCAATATATGAAACATTAACATGGGTCGGTAACTATACCTTGCCAAATAATTCCAGCATTGTCATTAATGGATCAATAATTGAAAGTGCAAAAATACTTCCTAACCCAATTTTTATAGCATTAGTATTAATTATGGCGATTATATTAAGCATTTTAACAATAAGATATAAAAATTTTTAAATAAAAAATTATTCGTTTTGCTCATGGCAATGATTTTTATGATTAATTTGATGCGAATTCTCATGTACCATTTTTGTCATAAACCATACCATAACTATTATCATTGAAATTGTTATTATAAACCCTATTAATGGAAATATAAACCAAAATGGATTATAATAAGGCCCAAATCCAAACCATGGACCAAATCCGCAACCAAACCAGCACATATTTTTCCCCATAATTTTTTATATTATATAGTTTAAAAGCTCATTTTAATATTATTATAATTCATATAATTCTCTTCTTCTTTGATAAATTGAAGGCAAAATTCTTCTAACATCTTTTAATCTTTCCTTGCTTGCTTCACCAATAATCAATCCTTCCTCTTCATTCATTCTGTTTAGTATAATACCCATAGGGTCTACAAAGCTAGCAATTCCAGTAAAGACGTTTCCAATTTGATTAGAAGTTGCTATATAGATAGTGTTTTCTAGAGCCCTTGCCTTAATTAGGGTTAGCCATTGCTCTTCTTTATTATATCCTTTAAACCATGCTGCGGGAACGATAATTAATTCACTTCCTTTTAAAGCTAAGGTTCTCGCAATTTCCGGAAATCTAATTTCATAGCAAACCATAACACCTAATTTGAATCCTTTGTATTCAAAAACATTATATTTGTTGTTTGAAGGCTCGTAATAGTCTGATTCTTTAAAATTAAATGCGTCATAAAGATGTGTTTTTCTATAAACATTTAATATTTCTCCATTATCATCTGTTGTAATTATTGTATTATATGTTTTCAAATGATCTTTTATAGATTCATAAATACCTACTGTTATTCCAATATTATATTGTTTTGATAGCTTTAATATAGTTTTTACAAAGTTTTCATCTAGAGTTTCAGCTTCCTTTGCTCTTTTTTCTAATGAATCTTCAGATGTAAAATAAATCATAAATACTTCAGGAAATACTATCATATCAGCATTTAATTCTTTAGCCTTCTTAACAAATTTTTCAATTTTTTCTAAGTTTTCTTCCTTATTCTTACTAGAAATAAGTTGAGTTAAACCTATTCTTAAAACATCTCCCAAGTTTACACACCTATTTCTTTTGGTTTTAAATTAAGTTTATTATTGCTTATATATTAATATAAAATAAGTTTTAGAGAAATTTAAGTTAGTTATATTTAATTTTGATAAGTGATAAAGAAATAAATAAAGATCCAAATAAAATGCCAGATAATCCAGCAATCCAAAGTTTATGTATAAAATCTATGAGAATCCAAGAACCTAAATATTCGGCATAGAAAGCTATAGAATATGTAGTCTTTTTTGGAACCTTTCCTTTAGAAAGCATATAGGCGCTATAAAATAAAAATGAAACAATAGCCCACCCCAAAAAATTTGTTATTGGGACGCCATAATAAGGTCCCTTACTGATCCATATCCATAATTTTGCATTATGAGATAGAAGAGGATCAAATGTAATGTCTAACGTCACCATACCTAAGATTGCTAGAAATAAATTAGATGCAGCTAGAGAAAAGAAGCCGAGACTTGCCCATAGAAATGGAATAAATATTGGAACTCCAAATAGTAAGGGTCCAAGACTTGATTTATTATAATAATATTTTCCAAAAGGAATCCCATAATGAACTCCTATGAATTCGAACAGATAAGAGATTATATATGATAATAACAAAAATTTAATTGTATTTTTTAAGCCGATTTCGATGTATGATGTTATTAAATATAAAACTATAAAGGTTATGACTGATGATAATATTGATGCTATCATGACTATTATTATAGGTAAATTAAACATACTTATTATCATTGATATTGGATATAAGAATAAAAATATCCATAAAATCTTTTTTGTATTTATCATATTCTCTCTTGCTTAAAGGATTTAAAGTTATATTTAAATTTTTCTAGATAATTAGCCTAAAGACTCTTTTAATTAAACTCATTCAATTTATATTTATGTTATTGTAACATTATTCCTTGTTGTTTTAATCTTTCTAATTCTTTATTAGTTAAAGTTATTGCATAGTCTTCATTGCTTATAGTTAATAAAAAAATGTTATAATCTGAAGAGCCTATCCTTTTCTTTCCCATATATCTTATAGAGGTTATTTTTTGCCAATTCTCTACTTTGCTGCAGACTTGAGCTGGACTTAAATACGCACTCCTCCTAAATCTAAAAACAATAGCCAAAGCAACAATAACAATAACTATTGCAGCGAAGGCTATTGTTCCTTCTGTAGCAGGATTATATATTTTATTTGATGATGAGATAAACCACATTAATAAACCTACATAAATTATAAGAATTATGATCCTCAAAGCAATTGTCCATGTAGGCCTTTGATATCTCAAATTTTTAGATGATAAACTTGATACTGATGCTTCATCTATTGGTCTTATTCTTAAAATCTTTGCCTCTTTTGATTCATTTTGACTTACAGCTATTAATCCATAAGATCCATCATTGCATACGTAANNATCAGTGGTTATTTTTGCTAATATTTTTAAATAATTGTTTGTTTTATGCTAGTTATTAAATAAATAATATAAATTTATTAACTAATTAAAGAATATACAATGATATTCAAATATTATAGTAAAATGATTTGTAGCCTAAAACCTATGCCACTAATAATGTGATGAGTTCAGAAAAATATTCCAGCTTGTCTTAGTTTATTTAGATCTTTTTCTCTTAAAGTTATTATATACTCTTCATTATTTGCTACTAGTAAATACTCTAATTTAGATTTTTTTGTTCCTATCAATCTTATTGAACTTATCTTTTGCCAATTACTTACATTTTGACAAAAATGAGTTGATAATGCTTGGTCATTTCTAATAAAAACAATTGGAAATAAAGCACCTGTTGCAATAGCAACCATATCGGATAAATAAGCTCCTAAGTAATAATACTTTTTAATTTCTGCAATTAAGGTAAATATAGCAAAAATAAATATTATTAATGAAAAAATTAATGAAGAGATATTTGATTTCTCTTTTTCTTTAATGTTAAAAGGTATAATTGCTGCATTATCGATAGATTTTAATCTAATCCAAAATAAATTTTTAGGATTATTTTTACTTTTTGCAATAATTACATATGTTCCATCCTTGCAAGAGCGTAACATTTTTATCACGAATATTAATAATTTTAAGTATTAAAAATTTTTGTATTAAAAGATTCATATGGAATTCATCTTAATTTTAATTTCTAATATTTGTAAATTGTTACAAATAATTATTAATTATAGTTTTTGATAATAATCTAACAAAAGCTGAAGGCTTTACCTTTTGAATATTAGGTTATTTAAGAATATTGCTATATTAAGCTATGCAATATCTTAATTTATTTTATAAATTAAACT
>DAXV01000006.1:0-5379 GCA_002506595.1 Acidilobaceae archaeon UBA158 | reverse complement strand
ATTCTTCATTACCAATAACTAAAGAATAAACATTCTTTTCAGGTAAAACAGACTTCTTTTTATAAATAAATCTTAATGATTTTATTTTTTGATATTCATTTATTTTATTGCACGTCTCTGATAAAATTAATGAGATAATAAATAAGATTGCAATAATTATTGCAATAATTATATTGAATAAAAGTGGTAGAGATGATATTATAGTCAAAACATAATAATTAATACAATAATACCACTCAATAATGATGATGCTGTTCTTTTTTTGCTATGTGGTAAAACAGCCACATTATTAATGGGTTTTAATCTTACTAGTTAATCCATTTTGTTCTTTTATTGCTTTAATTGTGTAAGAACCATCTTTACAGCGAGTTATCATATTAGCTTACCAAAAATAATTTTAATTTAAAAAGATTAAAAATTTTTAATCAACATTTTCTAATATTATTGAATAACCCTGTCCTCCTCCAACGCATAGAGTTGCAACTCCATATCTTGCATTTTTCTCTTTTAGAATCCTTGCTAATGTACCAACTATTCTCGCACCTGTTGCACCCAATGGATGACCAATTGATATACCTCCTCCATGTATATTTACCCTATTTATGTCTATTCCCAATTTTTTTACAGCATTTAATACAACAACTGCAAATGCCTCATTAATTTCCCAATAATCTATGTCATCAACCTTTAGCTTTGCTTTTTCTAATGCCTTTTTAGTTGCTGGTACAGGCCCTTCTCCCATAATACTAGGATCTACAGCTGCCCATCCAATAGAAACAATTTTAGCCATTGGCTTTAAACCATATTCGTTCATTGTTTTTTCGTTCATTAGCATTGTTAATGAAGCTCCTGCATTTAATGGCGAAGAATTTCCTGCTGTAATTACTCCATCGGGTTTAAATGCAGGCGGTAGCTTTTTTAGTTGCTCAAGTGTCGTATCAGGTCTGATGCTTTGATCGGTATCTACTGTTATAAGTTTTCCCTTACTTTCAACCTGTATAGGCATAATTTCTCCTTTAAACCAGCCATTCTTTAATGCTTCTGTAGCTAATTGATGGCTCCTTAGTGAATATTCATCCATTTCGTCTCTAGTTATATGATTAATTTCAGCTAATTTTTCAGCAGTTAACCCCATGCTATAACCAATGTTGAGTTGATATTTTGCATAATCTGGCTTAAATAGTAGCTTATGGTTTATTTCTATGTGTGAATTGTCTTGCATTGGCACATGAGTCATATGTTCCATCCCTCCTGCTAATACTATTTTTGAATTTCCAGTCATTATTTCCATGCTTCCGATTGCTATCGCATTCATTGATGAAGCACATTGCCTATCTATGGCCATAGATGGTACTTCAACTGGTAGACCTGCTAAAAATACTGGATGACGTCCTCCATATAACCAGTTTTCCCCTACTTGTAAGGCGCAACCAGTTATAACATCTCCTATTTCTAATGGGTTTATGTTATTTCTTCTAACAACTTCTTTTATTAACATTCCTAATGCTTCATCCATCCTTATTGTATTGAACACATCTCTATCTGGCTCTTTAGGTCTTGACCTTGAAAATGCGGTCCTCAAGTAATCAACCAAATAAACTTCATCCATTTTATTCACCTTCCTTTAAATTCAGGTTTTCTTTTCTGTAAAAATGCCATAATACCTTCCTTTAAATCTTCTGTTGAATACAAAACTCCCATTGCAAATGATTCCATCTCTAGTCCAACATCTATAGGTACTTGAGATCCCTTGTTAAGTAATCTCTTAACTAAAGCTATTGAAACGGGAGCAGAATTTTCTGCTATTGATTTAGCTAATTCCATAACTTCTTCATCAGGGTTTTTATATAATCTATTTAATATGCCTAATGAATACGCTTCTTTACCAGTTATTCTTTGGCCTGTAACAATTAACTCCATTGCTTTACCAAGGCCTACGATTCTTGATAATCTTTGAGAACCTCCCCAGCCTGGAACTAGGCCTAATGTGACTTCAGGGAAACCTATCTGTACATCTTCTGTTCCAACTCTTAAATCACATGCTAAAGATAACTCAAAACCTCCTCCTAATGCATATCCTTTCATAACAGCTATTGTTAACTTAGGTATTTCTGAAAGCAGCTGGAAAACTCTTTCACCTTTTCTTGAATTTTCTAGGAATTGGAAGCTTCCGCTAACAAATTCATTTAAATCCGCTCCTGCTGATAAAACACTTCCTTCTCCAGTTATTATTACCACATTTATTTCAGGATCATTCCAAATGTATTTTATAACCTTTTCCAATTCGTCAAGTAATTCTCCACTAATTAGGTTATATTTCGGTCTATTAAGAACTATTTTAGCAATTTTATTAGGATATTTTTCCAGTCTTATTGTCTTAAAGTTTTCAATGCTTCCTTTCAATTCTGCAACAGTCTCAACTTTTCTCTTTGTTTCTTCAATCTTTTTGGTTTCGCTTACCTTTAATCTACCTTCAATTGCATCCCTTAATAATCCATTTTTAATAGATTCTGCAGGCTCAAATACATCACAATTAAACCTGGATGCAAGCTCTTCTAGCTTTGATTTTATTTCTAGGCTAGTAAAACTCTTTGCTACTGATATTGGTCCATAAGGTCTATTCATTCCATATTTTACTCCGTTTTCAATATCTTCTGGACTCGCAATGCCTTGCTCAATTAATTTAACTGATTCGTTTATTTCTAATGCTAAAACGTCTAGCATTGTTATCTTATCCGTTGCCTTTTTAACATCTATAACAGGTCTTCCCTTAGACCAGTCGTAAAATCCTTTACCTGTTTTCATTCCCAATTGTTTGTTTTTGTATAACTCTTTAATTGTATTGCATTTACTAAAGCATGGATATAAAGTTTTAGCAAAATATTCTAATGAATCATATACAACATCTATTCCTACATAATCCATGAGTTCATATGGCCCCATAGGTAAACCTTGAGATTTGAAATATGCATCTATTTCTTCTGGCGTACCTACTTTATTATCTAAAAGGAGACAGAAAAGAAGACTTTCTGGTGCATTAATTCTATTAACTACAAATCCTGGAGTATCTTTCATAACTCTTAATGGATATTTTCCTATTTTTCTAACTAATTCAACCAATGTATCCATAACTTCATCTGAAGTATCTTCTGCTTTTATTACCTCGACTAATTTCATCAAAACTGGAGGATTAAAAAAGTGGAGTCCTGCTATTCTATCTTTATATCTTAAGTCCTTAGCAATATCTGTTATTCTAATATTTGATGTATTGCTCGCAAGAATCGTTTCTTTTCTTGCATAATTTTCAGCTTCAGCAAATATTTTCTTTTTGAGTTCTTCATTTTCAGGAACAGCTTCAATAACTAAATCTGCATCTTTAACTGCTTCCTGTATAGATGTATATGTGCTTATTCTTGAAAGAACTTCATCAGCTTTTTTTCCAAATAATTGGTTCTTCTGCTCAAGTTTTAGTAGTGAGCTTTTAATGTTATTCAATGCCTTATTTAATATTTCTTGAGATATATCTTCCATCTTAACGTTATATCCGTATATAGCAAAAACTTCTGCTATTCCTTGACCCATTGTACCTGATCCAATAACTGTTACATTTTTTATTTCCATAAATTCCACCTTTTTATTGTTTATTTTTAATGATAACTAAAAATATTCTAAAATACATTGTTATTAAAATCTGAAAATAAAAAGTATTTAAGCGTCTAATCGTTATTATGAATTAAAATAATTATGTTTTATTTAAAAATTTTCTGAATAGATTAGGTTTTTAAAAAATAAATATTCTAAAATAAAGCTATTAACATCTAAATTCAATTAAACTTTGGGGTATGATTAGGAATCCGGGACCTGATCTGAAAAGAAATGAAGGCAAGCGCTGCATGACCCCGGTGTTTAATATGAAGTATGCATTAATTACTGGTGGAGATAGGGGGATTGGAAGGTCAATAGCATTAAAATTATCATCACAAAATATATTTACAATAATAAGTTATAGAAAAAGAGAAGATGAAGCTATAACTACTTTAAATTATATAAAATCAAAAAACGGACAAGGCGATGTAATAAGGGCTGATATATCAAATAAAGAAGATATTGAAAAAATGGCAAATTACATAAAAGAAAAATATGGAGGTATTGATATTTTAATTAATAATGCAGGCGTTGGTTTTTCATCAAAGTTCGTTGAAATAAGTTATGAGTCTTTTGTAAAGCAAATTCAAACGAATTTAATTGGCAGTTTTTATGTGACAAAATTGTTGATAGATAATATGATAAAAAAGAAATGGGGAAGGATAGTTTTCATGAGTAGCATTGCAGGAATTTTTGGAGCAGAATATTTAACAGCATATAGTGCAGCTAAGGCGGGATTAATAGGTTTGGCAAAGTCATTAGCAATTGAAATGGCGAAAAATAATATAACTGTAAATGTAGTTGCTCCAGGATTTATTGAAACAAAGCTCGGAAAAAGCTATTTTGAATGGCTTGATTCAATCGGATATAGAGAATCTGAAAAGAATTATTTATCAATTATACCTAGCAATAGATTAGCAAGTGAGGAAGAAGTAGCTTCTCTAGTTTCATTTTTGGTCAGCGAAGAAGCTAGTGGAATAACGGGACAAGTAATCGGTGTTGATGCTGGGGCATCTTTAACTCCTGGTAGCGTTTATAAGGTAAATTATTAATAGGTTTTCATATTTAATTAATATATGATGAAAGTTGGTTTCTGAACCATTTGATTTAAATGCACTGAAATATGATGAATGGTATGATAAGCACAAAATCTTATATGAAAATGAATTAAAGGCAGCTAAAATAATTAAAGAAAATGTTAAAGGAATTTCTCTAGAAATTGGTGTTGGTAGTGGTAGATTTGCAAAACCATTAAATATTAATTTTGGATTAGATCCATCTATTGAATTATTAAAAATAGCAAGAAAAAGGGGAATAGAAGTAATTAAAGGTGTTGGAGAATATTTGCCATTTTCAAATAATAAATTTGATAATATTTACTTAATAGTTACGATCTGTTTTTTAGATGATCCAATAAAAACGCTTAATGAAAGCTATAGAGTATTAAAAGCAAACGGAAATATTATAATAGGTTTTGTGCCTAAAGAAAGTAAATGGGGAAAATATTATGAATCGATAAAAGAAAGCAATCCGTTTTATAAATTTGCAAAATTTTATTCCTATAATGAAATAGTTTATTTACTTAATCAAGCTGGTTTTAAAGTTATAGAAACAGTTTCTACTTTATTTCAAAATCCTTGCGAAATAGAGAAATATGAAGAGCCAATAAATGGTTTTGATAAAGAAGCCGGGTTTATTATTATAAGGGCTATAAAATTATAATTAAATTCTAAT
>DAXV01000007.1:2841-18504 GCA_002506595.1 Acidilobaceae archaeon UBA158 | reverse complement strand
CTTTACTGGCACGCCAGCTCTAAAAGCCATTGCAGTTCCATCGCCAGTTGCAGAATGTGCATAAGTTGTGAATGTATATAATCTACCCACTCCTCCAGTTGCAATTATTGCTGCTTTACTCTTAAACAAATATAATTTCCCATCTTTCATGTTTATTGCATATATTCCTTTATATACACCATCTTCAACAACAAAGTTTGTAGCAAACCATTCATCATATCTTTCCCATTTATCATATTGTAATAATTTATTATATAAAGTTCTTAATTCTGCATGGCCTACTTTGTCACCAGCATATGTTGCTCTTGGAAAAGTTAACCCTCCGAATGGTCTTTGAGCAATTCTACCATCTTCTCTCCTACTCCAAGGCATACCCCAATGATCTAACAAAAGAATTTCTTCAGGCATAAGTTTGACAAAAGTCCAAACTGCGTCTTGATCTGCTAAGAAATCACTACCCTTTATTGTATCCCATGCATGTAATGCTAAGCTATCCCCTTCTTCAGGATATAAAACTGCTGAAGTACCTCCTTCTGCAGAAACGCTGTGGCTTCTCATTAAGTGTATTTTGCTCACAACACCTACATCTAATTTATCTCCATATTTTCTTTTTATTTCTACTGCAGCCCTTAATCCAGCAAGACCAGCACCCAAAACTATAATATCATGAGTTATAGTTTCCACAGTCAATCCGGTGTACGCCTCTTAATTCACAATTATATCATAATTATCTGAATTTAAAAGGTCTATTATAATACTTGTATAATACAATATATTAATTTATAATATAAATAAAGACAATATATATTAACTTTTAGATTATTACTTTCTTTTTGTAATGTCATCAGCATAGGATTTATGATCTAAGAATTCATTTTTTTGTATGTTCTTTGCTTCTATTATAGCAATCCAACCGGTATCATAAGGTTCTTTATTAATTAATTCTGGCTCATCCAATAATCTTTCGTTTACATCTATTACTTTTCCTTCTACTGGCGAATACACTTCAGCTGTTGCTTTTACTGATTCTAAGACAGCTAACGTGCCATTTTTAGTTATACTAGAACCTTTTTTAGGTAAATCTACTCCAACAATATCTTTTAATTGCTTTTGTGCATAATCAGTTATACCTATTCTAACATTATCTCCTTCTAATTTTATCCACTCATCACTTTTTGTATATAGAAGAGTATCATCAATTAAAATGTTTTGATTTCCTACCTTAACTTGATATCTACTCATAATTTTCACCTCTTTTTATAAGTTAAAGTTTAAAATTTTAAGCTTTAGATTGGCCTTTCTTTTTTAATGAAAGGTTATTATTTAGAATAAACTATGTTTAATGGGATAAAAATGCTTAGAGAAGAATTCGAGGTTTTCAACAGGTATGTATATTTTAATTGGGCATCTGTAGGGGATCCTCCTAAAAGATCTGTAAAAGCAATTGAGAATTATTTAGAGGAATTAAAAAATAGGCCGGAAGATCTATGCTCATCAACTTATTATACAGAAATTATTGATAATATAAAGAAAAATTTAATTAAGATCGTTAAATCAAAAAAGGAAAATATTGGAATTGTGGGAAATAGTACAACTCCAGCTATTCAAACTGCTATGAATTCCATAAAATTGGAAAAAGGAGATGAGATAATAGTATTTGACTTGGATTTTCCCACCGTTTATGCAGAATCTTTGAAATGGAAGGAAAAAGGGATAAATATAAGGGTAATAAAAAATAAAAATGGATTTTATGATGAAGATGAGGTTATATCGGAAATTAATAATAAAACTAAAGTAATATTAACAAGTTCTGTATTCTGGGTTAATGGATTTAAACTTGATTTAAATAAGATAGGTAAAGCGATTCATGACTATGATGGATTTATAGTTGTTGATGCAATACAGCATATAGGCCAGGAATATTTTAATACAGATAATATAGATTTTATTGCATTTGGAACTCAAAAATGGTTATTATCACCATTTTCTTTAGGTATCTTGATTGTAAACGATAGAGCACTAGAGTTAACAAATCCTCCAAATTATGGTTATCTAAATTTAGATGTGGGAATGCCTTGGGATCAATTTTGGGAAGACGCTAACAAAATCCCATTAAATAACTATAAAATTAGAAAAGGCATTGCACAATCTTATGAATTTGGAGGATTTTATTCAGTTCCATCGTTAATTGGTTTTATTTACTCTTTGGAGTTAATGAATGAAATAGGTATTGATAAAATAAGAGATCATATATTTGATTTGAGGAAAATATTAATAGAGGGTCTTAATGAATTGAATTTAGAAATAATTTCTCCTATCGATGAGAGAGAAGGCTCAGGAATAATCACGTTTAAATTATATAAGGATGTTCAAGAAAATTATAAAATAGTTGAAGAACTTAATAAAAAGTTTTTAATAAAGGTTTCGGGAAGAGGCGCTGCCGGTATAGGTGGTATAAGGGTTTCAATTCATTTTCCAAATGAGGAAATCGATGTGCTTAAATTACTAGACGCATTAAAGAAATTAAAATGAGCAATTGGAATCTTTTTTGCTATTTAAAGCTCTAGCTAAGCAACCTCCTTGACATAAGGGTGCTATTAAACAATTTTTGCATTCTTCTTTATCCATATACCACATTTTCCTAAACTTTGAAAAACCTTTTTTCCATATCTCTTTAAGGTCATCTTTTAATGCATTTCCTTCTTTAAATGAAGGATTAATTAAAAGTTCACAACCATAAATATCTCCATTAGCATCTATAATAAACCTTGACCTTCCAGCAGGGCAAGAATAATAATTTTTTACTTTATTCTTTAAAGAAAAATACACATCAAATATATTGTTAATGAAAAATCTAAACCCATTAGTTGTAATTTTTATTTTATATTTTTTGTTTAATTCCTTTAGCTTATTATATACTTCTATTGCAGAATCTTTTTTTAATGAAACATTATTTATTTGTGCTCTACCGAATTGTTGAACTGGCGAAAAGTTTATTGATTTTACATTTAATTTTTCTGCAAGTATGATCATGTCTTCTACATAGTATTTATTTTCTTCTGTTATAACATAACTTAAAGATGTTGGTATATTTTCATTTATTAAATTTTTAATTCCTTCTATGGCTAATTTAAAGCTGTTCTTGCCTCTTATTAAACTATTTATTTCTTCATTAGGTCCATCTATACTTATTTGTATCTCATTAATATTTATTTCTTTTAATTTTTTAGCAATTCCCTTTGTAATAAGTGTTCCATTACTGCTTAGGCTCGTATATAATCCTAAAGAGGTTGAATAATAAATTATATCAAAAATTCCTTGCTTTAATAACGGTTCTCCACCCAATATATATAATACTTTTGTTCCTATATCATTGAGCTTGTTTATAACTATTTTCCATTGATCTTTGTTTAGTTCATCTGATAATGGCTTTCCTGCAGAAATATAGCAATGAGTACAATTTAAATTACATTCTCTAGTGATATATATCGTAACTTGATATGGTTCCTCTAACATAAGATATTTTCCATCGTTTTCTAAATGAGATAATGGAGTTGCTGGGCATTCTGTTAGAAAGGTTATTTCATCAAAGCTTAGATCCATTATTTTACCCATTAAATTTTAAAAACAAGCAAGCCTTTAAAATAAATGCTTATACATACAAATAATTTTATTTATGGTTGCTTTGGATAAGAAATTTGAATACTTATATTGATTTATTTAATATTCTTAACTAATTTATTGTATAAATCATCTATAGATGTTAAAATATTTTCAGTTTTTATGCCTTCTATTTCAATTTTCTTAAATCTTGCCTTTATCCCATAGAAATATACCTCATTAACTGGAATACCTTCTAAAACTAAAATAGAATTCAATGGTTCCATAGGGGGAGAGGCGTAAAAATTACCTGTAATTAGAATTTTTTCAATATAGTTTTCTAATAATTTAGCAGATAAATTTACATAAAATCCCTCATTATTTGATAAAGAATTAAATTCATATTCATTATGGCCATAATTTATCCAGCTTTTCTTAAGATATGATTCAGAAGAGTATTTGTCTGGCATTGCATTTATTAATTCTTCATTTAAATTATTAAAATTATTTTTTAAGCAGTTTTTGATGTCGTTTAAGTTATCATTTACAATTATCTCAATCACACTTATATTACCTATTTTTGTTATGCCATAAGCTAATTTTTTATCTCTAGATAGGGATAAGCCAGCATAGGTTTCTGTCCCTGTTATGCATTTTGATATCGATTTTGCTCTTTCATTTACTTTTTTAAGGGTTTCAACTTTATTTGTTAATATGCTCATGTATTCATAGTTTTCATAAAAATCTATTTTGGGACCTCCAGTAATTCTTCTATAAGTATTCTCTTTATTTTCATATTTATAATATAATCCAATAGAACTTCCTTCATTTTTTAAATGCGTTAAGAAAATATAAGTTAAGCCAGGCTCTTTAAATAAATTCCCTATAAGTTCCTCATTAAATGCTTGAGATTCATTAAATTTTAGACCTTTTTCGTTTATAAAAAGCTTTGTAGGCAAATTTTCACCAATTTAAAATATATTTATTTAGAAAGTTATTTGCTTTATGCTAAGCTTAGTCTATCTACTATCATTTTGCCAGAATAAACTTTATCATAAGATAATACATCTTTTGTAAACCCTAAAACATTATTTAATAATTGTTTTATATTTCCAGAAACAATTATTTCCCTAAAGCCTCCATCTTTATCCCATGCAACATTGGCTGAAACACTAAAGTCTCCAGTATCAAAATTGCTTGTATGTACCCCTTGAACTTGGTCTATATATATTGCATCATTATCATCGTTTGTCAATTTTCCTTGAAAAACCATATTACTTGTCGAAATTCCAGGCAAGGAAGTAAATGATCTAAATGCTGAATGAGTATTTTCCATGTTTGCCTTTTTAGACCAATAAGTATTAGATAGGAATTTTTTGAAAATACCATCTTTAATTAATTCAGTTCTCATAGTTGGTAAACCTTCAGCATCAATCTCTCTTGACCATGGCAAATACGGGATTAGGGGATCATCAATTATAGTTATTTTAGATTCAAAATAATCATTTAATTTAAATGGGGTTCTATTCCTGTAATAACTTTCCAAGCTAACTTCATAATTTAGTAATGGAACAACTAGATCATCTAAGGCCTTCTGGGTAAAAACCACATTAAATTCCTTCTTCTTACTCTCGAATTTTCTTCTTTTCTTTGTTATATCTACTTTAAACACAAGATCATTTAATAATTTATTAATATCAATTTCTTTAAAATACTTTGCATTAACCCCTTCAAAGATATCTGGTCCTACTTCATCTCCTAAATAATTAGCAACTCCACCAACCCATATAAATGATGTTTTAGAATTTGCTTCTAAACTGTTTGTATTCATTATTTCTATTGTAGTATAACCAGCAACAGCTCTTTGGTTAATAAAATTAACCTTATCAGATATGGATTTTAAAGATTCGATGTAATATTTTAGCTTCTCAACAGGATTGTATATTTCTTCATCAAATATCCCATTTAATCTTGTTATATCTTCTTTATTCGGAAGAGAATTTGCCTCATCTTCATTAGAGGCATTTGATGAGCTAACAGCAAGATTATACAAATCTTCTGATATTTTATTTCCATAAGAAAAACCCAATTTTTTATTCTTTATTATTCTTAAACCATAACCATCTTCTTCATATACTATTCCATGTTGCTCATTTTTATCATTGGCAATTTCATACATTTTTACTTTAACATGAAAAACTTCAGCATCAATTTTATCATTTAAAGCCTTTTTTATAATAAATCCTAATTCTTCATTCATTTAGCCCACCTACCTTAATTTTTTCAACCTTAACATATGGACCTCCAGTTCCCACGTAAACGCTTTGGCCCATTTTTCCACAAACACCGGGCCATACTACAAAATCTTTTGATATATCAGAAATTTGAGATAATGTTTCTAATGTGTAACCTGCTATGCCAACGTTTCTTAACGGATATTTAATTTCTCCATTTTCTATTTTATATCCTTCTTCTATGCCAAATTGAAATGTGCCATCAGAACTCGTTTGACCTCCTAATACAGAACTCATTAAATATCCATCTTTAATATCTTCGATCATTTCTTCCAAGCTTGATTTACCTGGCTTAAAATATGTATTTCTCATCCTTATTAAAATGCTGCTCCTAAAGTCTTCCGCCCTTCCATTTCCAGAAGGTAATTCGTTTGTAAATAGAGCATATGTTCTATTATTCATAAATTCCTTAACAACTCCATTTTCAATAATTTTTACTTCTCTACCTTCTACACCTTCATCATCATAAGGCGTTATTCCTATAGCAGTAGGATAATCTAAAAATGGTGAATCTGAAACATTAACAAATTCTTTGGCAATTTTCTTGCCTCTCATTTTCCCCAAAATACCTGAAACTGCAAGATCTGCCTCTGCTAAATGACCAAGAGCTTCATGAGCAAACACTCCGCTTACTTCTGGAGATAAAATAACTTTAGCCTCTCCAGCTTTTGCAGGTTTTCCCATAAGTTGTTTTGAAACCCTATCCAATATTTTTTCTATAGAATTATTTATATCAAAAACTTCTAATGGATAGCCTAAATAAGTTGAAAGAGAAATATGAGCACTAGCATTTATACCATTTTCTTTAGCAACTACAGATATAGATAATGAGGAAACCTTATAACTAACCTCTATATACCTATTATCGCTGCTTGCATATCTTTTTTCTATAGAGTTTTCTGAAAACCTAACATTAACCGATTTTATTCTTTTATCTGATTTAAGTATATCATCTTTAATTTTCGATATATCATAAATTACTTCTTCAGGTTTCCTATAATTAGGATATTTTTCTTTAATAATGACTTTATCCTTTTTTTCTTTAAGTTGATATACTTTAGTTTCTCCATTACCTATTGCAATAGATATTACATCTTTTAGATCTTCATTTTCAAGATTTGTTGTAAACTTATATCCAAAATTACCTTTATATAACACTCTTAATGCGTAGCCTTCTGAAATGCCATTATTTGTTATTATATTTCTTATCTCACTGCTGTTGGCAACCAAAGTTTTTATTTTCATGTACCTAATATCAGCAAAATCTGCACCCAAAGATAAAAGTGTGTTTATTTTATCCTCCAATTTAACCCCAATCAGAAAAATAATTAGCCTGAAATTAATAAACTTATCTTTGAATTTAAAAGTAAAAAGTTTTAATAATAAAGGCTATTTTTGTTTTTCTTCCATTACTTTAAACGTTTCTGAATCAATTATTATCAAAATACCAGTTATTACGAAAGTTATCGCAAATCCCATATATTTAATTAGATAACCTGATATAAAAGATCCAATCGTAAATCCAATGGCTATTAAAGTTTCAAAAATTCCTAATGTTGATCCTTCATTTTCCGTCTTAGTAGTTTCTAAAACCATTACATTTGTTGCTGTGAAAAATATGGAATAAGCTAAACCTCCGCCTAAAGAATAAAAGAGAAATTGTGATAAAATTAGATATGTTTTGTTGATAAACAAAAATACTGATAGCCCTATCATTAAAAATGAAATCCCTCTTAATAATAGTGTTATCCAAGAGGCTCTTATTTTTCCATACTTGTTGATGAATTTAGGCGATAGATAAAAGGAAATTATTTGGAAAAATGTACCCATAGAGAATATCATTAAAATTATGCTATCCAATATACCATAAGTTTCTAGCCCAGCTGAATATTGAGTTATAATAATTCCATAGGATAAATAGAATAAAAAATTTCCCAAATATAAAATAATCTCATACTCAGTTACTGATTTTTTGTTCTTGAAATTGAATGCTTTTTTAAATGAACTCTTTAAGGACGAAACATTAAAAATCTTAGAGATAATTTTAAATTTAATTAAAATATATTTTAAGCCATTAATTAATGATNNTCCTTTATGATTCCTTTCAATTTTTGGGATAAAATAATAAGATAATAAAGAGGATATCAGCATTAGAATACCAGCAATTAAAATTAAAAAATTAACTGAAAAATAAACTGCTAAGACTGAAGATCCAAGAAATCCCAATAAGTAACCAACTGTATACAAAAAATTTAATTTAGCATTTGCAGTTGTCCACAATTCCTTTGCAGATGTTTTCATTATTATTAAAAATAGTGGAGTTATAAGAGCCGTATTAAAGAAACTCCAGATGCTATATAAAATTTCTACTTGCTCTACAGATTTGGCATATGCAATAGGTATCGCAAAGAGTCCGCTCGTTAATAAGCCTAATACTGCTAATTTTTTCGAATCATAATAATCAGATATATAACCCCAAAAGAAAGATCCAATAATCCAGGTTAAGTTTCCGAGAGTCATTGTGTATGCTATATCTATAGCATTTCCTCCTAATTTTAAAATAAGTAATGGAAGTAATATTAAAAATGGCATAAACCCCATACCATATGGTATTAATACATACATCCATTTATCATTGTATTTTATTTGTTTCATTTATTTCACTTTTACTACTTTTATAATTAATAGTAAAGAATAAATATTCTTAAGAATATCTTATATTATACAATGAATAATCAAATAAAAATTTAATTTTTACAAATGAAAAATATAAAATTATCTGTTTTTATAAGAAAACTTTAATTAATGCTATAAAGGATTAAAGTTCAAAAATATTATTATAAAATTTAAAATAAAATTTTTAAAATTAAAAACTTTAATTAATATCTTTTTCTGTAAGATGGCTTTCTTCCATAAGAACTGTAGCTTCTTCTTTCTTCTTCAACAACTTTATCTGACATGTTATTTCCAGTATTTACATTTTCAATTTCCTTCTCTGAAACCGTTATTGACCCATTGTTTTTATTTAAAGAAAGTCTCATGCTTCCCTTGAATGTTGAAACAAACGCATTTTTTATGTTTATTGTTTCACCTTCTTTTACTTTGTTTATTGAGTTATCCCATAAAGTCATGATTATGGTTCCGCTTTCATCTCCAACCAAAACATCAGAAACCTTGTGTGACATACCATCTTTACCGAATACATTTCTTGGCTCTGATATCTTTAATACCTTTACATTTATTTCCTCAACAGCGCTTTTAGGCGCTAACTCATTTATCTTCAATTCTTTCGCCAAATACTAGTTAGAGCAGATGTTAATAAACTAATATGGAATTACAAAAATTTTTTAAGATTTTAAAGTATTGGAAAATCTTAGTAGTTAAATCATCTAGGTAGTTTTTCAATTGTTTTGAATATAAATACATTAAATATTAATATTGTCCCTGCTATCATATATGTTATTCCGAAACCTACAAATCTAACCATATAACCTGAGATAAAAGAGCCAAAAGTCATAGCTATGCCAGTCAATGTGCTATAAACCCCTAAAGTAGAGCCTTCTCTACCGCTTTTTACTACTTCAAATATCATTATGCTTGATGCTGTATAAAAGGCAGAAAAAGCTAATCCAGCTGCTAACGGATAAAATATTACCCCGGAAACAATTAATGATATCTTATTAACAATTGTAACAGTTAAAAGACCTATCATAAAATATGAGGATCCTCTAATTAATAATGAAATCCATGAAGTTCTAGCCTTACCTAATTTATTAATAAATTTTGGAGATAAATAATATGAAATTATTTGAAATAACATGCCTATTGAGAGGATCATCAAAATTAAACTATTTGAAAGCCCTCCTCTATTTAGTCCCGCCGGATATTCTGTATTAAAAATGCCAGATGAAATATAGAATAAGAACATGCCGATATATAAAAGTGGAACATATGCAGAGACTATTGATTTTAACCTTGAAGGAGAAAAAATCTTAAATGAATATTTTGAAGGTAAATGAATAAATATTGTTGGTGTTTGCTTTAGTCTAATTAAAAAAGATTCTAAATTATGAAGCAATGCAGTTCTTTCAATATGTAATTCTGGCTTTGGTATGAAATAATAAGATAGCCCAAAAGAAATTAGTACCAATATACCCATCAATATTATTATAAAATCAAGTTTAAAATATAGTGCCAAAAAAGAAGATCCTAAAAGACCTATAAGATATCCAATTGAAGATAAGTAGTTTAGTTTTGCATAAGCTGATGTCCATAAATCTTTTCTTACTGTACTCATTATTAGTAAAGATATTGGTGTTGTGCTTGCAGCATTTAAAAATGATAATATGGAATAGATAACTTCTATTAAATTAATTGACTTAGTATATGAAATAGCTATTAATGATAAGCCAACTGTACTTAAGCTTATCAATATTTGTTTTTTTCTATCAAAATAATCTGCGGCAAATCCCCATATTAAAGATCCTATTATACTGGCTAGATTTGATAATGAAATAGCATATGCAACGTCTATAACATTACCGCCTAATTTTAGTATTTGCAATGTTATTAATGTAGACAGTGGTCCCATTGCTATATTATAAGGTATTAATGCATACATCCAATTATCTTTATATAGCTTTAACCCCACCCTCCCACCCCATGTGGCTCTTATTGTTCTTTCTATTTTAAGTTGAACAACCTTTTTATAAGGTAAAAGGGATTTTTATTTTTACTAGTTAAACTTTATAGAAAGAAATTATAGAGCAATATTTGTTAATTTAATGACGATATATTTGCTTAATTTATTGTATTTAATTCGGTTTTATTATTTTGTTATTGATTTTTATTGACTATATTTATTAATTTTAATAGTTAAAAATAAAAATAATTTACGTATATGTTTTTTACTAAAAATATTAAAAAATATAGACTATCAAATAAGAATTTTTATTAATTAAAATTAATTGGTGAAAAACAATGACCATAAGGGTTTGGATAGATCCAAGAGAAAATTGTATAGCAGATATGGTATGTGTTAGCCTTGCAGGAGATGTTTTTGAAATGTCAGATGTTGATGGAAAATCTAATATCATAGCAAAATGGAGAAAAGATCCAAACAANNNGATGCAGTAGATGCAGCTGTACAAAGTTGTCCAACACAAATAATTCATGCAGAACCATCACAAGAGGTTATACAACCACAAACAGCTTAAATTAATTATACTTTTTAGAATAAAAATAAATATTACCAATTTCATATAATATCTGGGATAAATTTGGATAATATAATAGGAAAATATAAAGACGGGGGCGTTAATTATACTTTTAGATATGCAACGAAAGAAGATAAAGAAAGAATAATAGATTTTTACGAATCAATGGATAATGAATCAATATACTTTAGATTTTTGAGTTTTTTTAAAGATTTTTCTTCACATGTTGAAAAAATTTTTAGTGAAAAGAATAAATATGGGTTCGCAGTTATTGGAGAAGATGAAAAAAGAAATATAGCTGCACTTGGAGAAAATTTTTCATATAATTTAGAGAGTGCTGAATTGGCGTTTATTGTTGCACCAAATCATAGAAAAAGAGGTTTAGGATCAATAGTTGCAGCTTTTTTGATTTTAGGTTCCTATACAAGAGGGATTAAAATTATGGAAGCATATTTCCATGCAGAAAACTCTCCTGCATATAAAATAGGTCTAAAAATGGGGCTTATTATGGATTTTGAAGAAGATGTATATCATGGAAAGGCCCCACTTGAAAAAATATATAAAATAGCATTGAATGTATTAAAAGAAAAGAACGTTGAATTATTTATAAAAATAAGCTAAATGAATGTAATATTTAGATTTTTTAATTAGAAAATATAAAAAATTTTACATTAAAACATTGATTTTTATATTTTATCCATTAAGTATTAAGAGGTGAGAATTCCGTGGTTAGAATTGCAATGTTTTCAGGTGGAAAAGATGGATTAAGGGCTGCTCAAATTGAATGGCCGATTGATGCCTTTCTTTTTCTAATATATGAATTTCCAGAGCCGAGTCCGCATATAGTTAATTTACAAACAACAATTGCTTCAGCATCTGCTATAGGAGTTCCAATAATTGTAAAAAGGTTACATAAAGGTAAAGAATTTATAGAAACTGTTGAACTCTTAAGGAAACTTAATACAGATACATTAATTGCAGGTGATGTTTTTGTTGAAGATCATCTAAAATATATGGAAAACCTCGTTAGAGAAGCTGGAGCAAGATTAAAAGAGCCATTATGGGGTTTAAATACTTTAGAAATTTTAATGAAGGATATAGAAGATAATTACAACTTTAAGGTTTTAGGAGCAAGGCCTAAAAACTTAAGGGAAAGCGTTGGAAAAATAATCAATAAAGATAATATAGACTGGTTTATAGAATTAGCTAAGAAGGATAATGCTGATCCTTTAGGAGAAAATGGTGAATATCATACAATTGTATTGAAAAGCCCGTTACATAAGGAGGAATTTTTAGTAAAAGATTTAGAATTCAAAGAATTAGATTGTTGTAAAATTTTATTAACAACTAGTTATTTTAATCAAAAGATTTTTTAAAACACTAAAAGTGGGAAAATTTATAAACTGGTATAATAGCTTTAAGCTTAGGTGGTGTTAATTGTCGAAGCACTCATTGTTGATAACGTACCTGATAGGCTAGTTTTTTTGTTAGAAGAAGGAGGAATTAATGTAAACTATGTTCCAGGATTGCAAAGGGATGAATTAATAAATGTTCTTAAAGATTACGAGATTCTTGTTTTTAGAAGCAGGCTAAAAATAGATAGAGAAGTTATAGATAGCTCAAAAAGGCTAAAATATTTAGCAAGGTTTGGAGTAGGCCTAGATAATGTAGATATAGAATATGCAATTAAAAGAGGTATTAAGATAATAAATGCTCCTAATTCTCCAAGTAAGAGCGTTGCTCAATTGATAATATCAATGATCCTTATTTTGGAAAGACATCTTTATAAAATAATTGAGTCAGTAAAAAATGGTGGATGGCCAAAGGGAAAGATTTTAGGTAACGAGATCGAAGGTAAAACATTAGGTATAATAGGATTTGGGAGAATAGGTAAGGAAACTGCAAAAATTGCATATTCATTGGGAATGAAGATATTAGCAAACGATATCATTGATGTAAGCAATGATGTTAAGAAATATGAAGGTAAGCAAGTTCCATTAGATTATTTATTAAAAAACAGTGATATAATTTCAATAAGCGTTCCATTAACTCCTTTAACTTATCATATGATAAATAAAAATAGTATTTCATTGATTAAAAACGATTCAATATTAATTAATACTGCTAGAGGAGAAGTTATTGACACGAAGGCTTTATTGGATAATATAAACAAATTTAAAGGTATTGGATTGGATGTATTGGAACAAGAACCTCCTAAAGACAATTTATTTAAAGAACTGATAAGCCATGAAAATGTTATTGTTACATCTCATATAGGATCTGAAACTTATGAAGCAATGGAACGGCTTAGCGAAGAATTGGCAAAAAATATATTAGAAGAGGTGAAAAAGAATTGGCAAAATATATGACCCCAGGGCCTATACAATTACCAAATGAGGTTTTAAATTATATTAAGAAACAACCATATTTTCATAAATCAATTGAATTTAAAGAAACATTTTCTTCAGTTTTAGAGAAAATGGAAAAAATTGTTAAAGGAAATGCGTTAATTTTCCCAGGGACAGGAACATTATCAGTTGATGCTATGGTATATAATTATGTTAATCCAAATGAGGATGTTATATTATTGGATATAGGAGAATTTAGTAAAAGACTCGAAGAGTCATTAATATCAAGGGGGGCAAGGGTACATATTATGAAAAGTGATATCGGAGAAGTAATTCCTCCAGATGTCTTGCAAGACTATGCTAAGAAAATTAAGGATCTAAAGGCAATAGCAATGGTTCATAATGAAACAAGCGTTGGAGTAGCTAATAGATATGTAGAAAAAATACAGGAAATTGCTAGATCATTAAATGCAATTTTGTTGGTTGATAGCGTATCAGGAATACCAGCTGAAAGAATTGATAAAGAAATAGATGTTATAGCAAGCGCTTCACATAAGGCATTTATGTCAATACCAGGCGCGTCAATTATTTTTTATAATGTTAAACCAAGAAATTTAGATAAGCTTCCTACAAGTATTGATTTAAATAAGTTTATTAGCATGAAAGATAGATTTGAAACACCTTATACTCCTCCAATAAATGTTATATTCGGATTGGAATACTCAACAAGTTATATATTAAAAATTGGTTTGGATAAATATTCAGAGATTCATAAAGAAAGGACTGATTATTTGAATAGTCTAGTAAAACTAAAACCAATTGCAAAGAAGGAATTTAGAAGCAATACAGTTTCAGCATTTTATACAAATCATGCTGAAATAATTATTAATAAATTAAGGGAAAAAGGATATGTAATAGCCACAGGTATTGGAAACCTTTCTAAAAATGTAATAAGGATTGGGCTTATGGGAGATATAGATTTTAACGATATAAAAAATGTTGCGGAGGTAATTAATGAATATGATTGATGAGAAATGTAATCTATGTTTAATAGAAAATAGAGTTAAAGATTTAATAAATTTGAAAAAGCAAGATAAAATACCATATTTGCTGAAAAACTTATCTTATCAATTAAAATCAAATAAGGATAGAGATTCTTTATTTGTAGATACATTTAATTATATAAAGAAGTTAATTAAAGATAAAGACCCATATAAAGATTTGAAGATGAATTTAAATAAAATTGGGAAAGAAGCCTCATTAATGATAAGAAAAGAGCTTATAGAGAATAATTGGGACTTGAATCTTGCATTAAAATTTTCAGCCTCAGCCAATATAATAGATACAAACGTTTTAGGCTATGAATATATTGATTTAAAAGAGGCATTGCATGATGAAGTAAAGGTATTGAGCGATATAGATTTACCCAATGACAAGGTAATTTATCTAGTTTTAGATAACTCAGGGGAAGCTTATATAGATCTTTTATTAAAAGAGGCTTTAATAAAAAAAGGATATAACGTTAAAACTGTAATAAGGAAAAATAGTTATGAGATTGATGTAACATCTAATGAAATGGATGCAGATATAATTATTGAGGGAAATTATTCACCAATTAAAAAAGTTGATGATGGGTTTATAATAGCTAAAGGAATAGCAAATTTAGAGGCATATTTATTTTCTAATAAAAAAATTGATAGCCTTCACTTGTTTAGGGCAAAGTGTGAGGTATTAGCGGATAGATTTAATGTTAAGAAAAACACCCCTATAATAATAAATGGAAAAAAATTATTAAAAATCTTAAAATTTAATACTTTATCTTCTTTTCATTAATAATGCTAAGATCCCAGCTATTATTATGATAATAATAATTGCTATTCCAGCATTAATTAAATTATTATTCGATGAAGATGTCTTGCTAGAAGTCGATGGAGAAGTATATTGGGATGAACTACTAGTCGTAATTGTTGTCGATGAAGAAGTCACAGAATATGTAGTTGATGTTGATTGAATAGTTGTTGTAGTTGTTGTAGTTGGAGCTACATTAGCAGTTAAGTTATATTCTCCAATTAAGAGACCATAATTTGATATAGGTATTATGGAAACACCAACTTCTTGTTTATTTATTGGTGAGTAAAGATAAACAGTTACTATTTTCCCTGGAGATGATGTTAATCCATATAATTTGAAAACAGAAATCCCTGG
>DAXV01000007.1:0-2747 GCA_002506595.1 Acidilobaceae archaeon UBA158 | reverse complement strand
GAAAACTTTTTCTGGAACTATGAGTGAAAATTCTTTTTTAACATAATTATCTATTACTGTATCATAAATTATGGGTTGTTTTGCAAACCAAACAGGTCCAAAGTTTGGTGGCCCTGCTTGAAAAGTCCAATCACTTCCTTCACTAACATATAGGTAATTCCATAGTGTATAATACATGTATAATGGATTTGTTATATTAATGTTGTTATATGAAATATATGAAGGCATTGATGTCATTTGATAGAAACCTGTAATGCTTGCATTTGGTGAATATTTGAAAGATAATGGAACTATTGGAGATATTGGTTGACCAAGCAATGAGGAATAGGCTATTAAATATTCCCTTGCTAAGCTGACGTTCCTCCATATTAGCACCTTTCCTTCATAACCATTATTCCAGTTGTTTAACGTTGTTGCCCAGCTTTCTTCTGGTAAGTTTGTTAATACTGCTGATACGTTATGCGTTTGTATTGCTTGGTTTAACGTTTGTGTAATAAGCCATTGACCTTCATATTTAGATATTGCTTGATAAATCGCATATAAATCATATGCAGAATTTGGCATTGCATTAAATATTATTGGGTTTTCTCCATCTAATGCCACTACATCAATGCTTCCTGGATATTTCATATAAACCTTTGCTAAGTATTGTATTAATTCTTGTTGTGTTAATTGAGGTGATTGGCTAAAGAAAGCAAATCCAAATAGGTTAGACAATGATGTATCTCTAAACAAAACGTATATCTTTTGACCTGCAGAGTTTTGTATAACGTAAATTCCATGGGGGCCTAAATTAAGGTTACCGCTAACAATTGTTAAATCTGGGGCCATTTGTATAAAGGCTTGATAATCTAATACTGTTACATTTATTCCTGTTTCATTATATAACCAAACTAATCCCATATTAAATGCCATTTCAGGAGTCCAAGCAGCATTTGCATTTACGCCAAAAACATATTTTGTCATGTTTTTACCCATTAGAATCTGTGCCAATAAATCAGAGGACCAACCGTTATCATATTCTATTGCCATTAATGGATGATAGAATGGAACTGTTAATACTTGTAATCTCCCTTCATTTATTAAATTCTTATATAAAGCTATTGTTTCATTTGTTGCTATAAAATCATGCGATATATTAACTCCACTAGTTAAGAATGTTGGATTTGATTGATGCAAAAATGATTCCCATTGGTATAATAAAACTGGTGTAAAATCAATGCTTACATTTATATTTTTGAAGTAATTTAATAACATTGCTTGTAATTCATATGCACCAATTAAGGAATTATTATAAATCATATCTTGACCTGTATGTATTTGAACCCATGGTTGTCCCCATGTGCCATTGGGTTCTATATAAAGAGGTTGATGCATGTTCCATACTATTACAAGGCTTAAAGGCTTCCTATTTGTTGTGTTTAAAACATATAATTGAGGTAAGGTAAAATTGCTAAAGATACCTGTTGTGTTTAAAACCAAATATGTATTATAAATTCCCATTGGGAAGTTCACTGGGAATGTAAAACTTATATTTGATTTTCCTGATTTAATTAGCATTGACTCATTTATTATTTTTTCATTATTTATGTATAATGAAACATTATAATTAGATGAAGGGCCTTCATTTTGTAATGATACATTTAAGATTGCATTTTGACCTATTAAATAAACGTATTTGCTATAATATGATGATATAACTGAGATAGACGAGTAAGAGTCTTGTATTGCAAAGTTTGCGCTTGAGCTAACATTTGAATTATGAATCCACCAACCTGTTGTATTATCATGATAGACCCATTGTACCCATTGTCCTGGTTTAAATGGGCCTATCATTACAGTATAGTTGCCATATAATGGATTATATGTCATAACTGATACATTATTGCCTGGAGTACCTGCTGTGTTATACCATGGCAAACCTGTTTGTGGGCCCGTTGTTAAACCATACCATAATAACATTGTATCTGGGGGTCTTCCAATTGTTGATATAATTATTGAACCATTAGGTAAAACATAAGCTTTGGTATAGCCAATAATGTTCATTGGAGGATTAATTATTACATTCCAATTCCAAAATGCATGATTATCATAATTTAACCATATAGAGTTATTTACGTTAAATACGTAACCAATCCACGTTCCATTTTTGAAAGGACCTATGGTAGCTTGGAATGCATTTATTGTATTATTATAAGTCATTGGAGTTTCCATATTTCCAGAAGTGCCATTAACTGTTGACCAAGGGCCTTGAGGATATGGTTCAACACCCCACCATAGAAGAACTTTAGATGAAGAAGGAATACCATAAAGATAAACTGTTAAATAACCATTATAAGATACTGTAAAATTCGAATAGATTTGCTGGCTTGAATTGCTTGCCTTAGCAATATTGTTTTCGCTTAAAATAGATATGAATGGAGTAAATATGAAAATTAAAACTAGAAGTATTACTGTTAAGGATATAAATTTTCTTTTCATATTTTCACCTGTGTATTAATTATAGGGTTATAGGATAAAATTTTTTTGTTACAAATTTTTAATATTTTTATAAATTGAATTATAATATTATTAATTTTTATATTATAATTTAAATATTAAAGATTTTCTCAAGATTACCATAGGAAATTTTTTATTTAATTTTCTTCTAGCTTAATTTCAAAAACAAATTCAATCGAATCTTTCATATGTAATACAAAAATATGAAAAGCTTACAAAAGATTAAAATTTATTGTTTATATTTTTAG
>DAXV01000071.1 GCA_002506595.1 Acidilobaceae archaeon UBA158 | reverse complement strand
GGGATGCCCATCCGTGAGGGCGGGGTAGTTCACATGGCAATCTAAAGAAAAGTTAATACTGTTTTTCTATAATTTATTGTAATGATCAAGGGAACAAAAAATTCGGTGAACTAAATGAAATTATGCGATAAATGTGGAATGAGACCAGCAGAGATATATCAACCCCACTCAAATAAAAAACTATGTAAAGAGTGCTTTATAGAAGATGTAAGAAATAGAGCTATAAATGAAATAAAAAGATGGAATATGATAAAAAACGATGATATCGTAATGATGGCATTAAGCGGAGGTAAAGATGGTTATGTATTGCTTGATGTTTTAGGGAATTATTTTTCAAAATCTAATAAATTAATAGGGTTAAACATAATTGAAGGAATTCATGGATATAACAAAGAAGAGGATGCAAAATATCTGGTTAAAACTGCTAAGGAATATGGAGTAGATGTAATAGTTACAAGTATTAAAGATTATATTGGATATAGTATGGACGAGATATATGAAAAATCTAGAAGCTCAAAGAGCGCATTTACTCCCTGCACATATTGCGGTGCATCAAGAAGAAGAATTATGAATTATTATGCAAGAGAAATGGGAGCAACTAAGCTAGCAACAGCACATAATTTAGATGATGAAGCGCAAACAGCAGTAATTAATCTAATGAAAGGAGACATAAATAGTTTACTAAAGCAACATCCAAACACTAATGTTGTAGAAGATGATATGCTAGTAAAGAGAATTAAACCTTTGAGAAAAATATATGAATGGGAAAATGCATCTTTTACATTTATCAAAAATTTCCATATACAACAAACCGAGTGCCCATACATAGAATTAGCACCGACTCTTAGAGCTAAAGTTAGAAGAGAGCTTTATAAATATGAAAGAGAAAATCCAGGAGTTTTAATTAGATTCATGGAAACATTGGACTTATTATTAGATTATATCTATCAAGATAAAGTTACTACAAAGTTAAACAGATGTATAAAATGCGGAGAACCAACTACTTTAGGAAGAAATATATGCAAACTATGTGAACTATTATCAAATATAGGTATATCAAATCCTTCTTATATAGTTAAAGTGCCTAAAAAAGTGATATAAATGAAATGCAACATGAACCTAGAAAAAATTTCAAATTTTTATGGAAGACCAGTATATTATATTAATAAGCCAATACCATTAATAGGACACATTGCTTTTGGTATAATTGATAGAGGTACTAATGTATTACAAGTTAGACCTTCTAGTTTATGTTTTCATAATTGTATATTTTGTAGCGTTGATGCTGGGCCCAGCTCTAAGCACAGAGAAGCAGAATATATTGTTAATGAAGAATGGCTTGCAGAATGGGCGTATGAAATAGCCAATATTAAAAACGATGACATAGAAGTTTTAATCGATGGTGTAGGTGAACCCATTTCACATCCAAATATTTTGAAATTAATTTCTTTAATTAAAAAAATAAAAAATGTTAAAACAATTTCAATAGAAACCCATGGAGGATCTTTGTCACTTCAATTGGCCAAAAGACTTGAGAAAGCTGGATTAAATAGAATCAACTTAAGTATAGATTCAACTGATCCAGAAAATGCAAAAAAATTAACAGGAACAGAATGGTATAATGTAAATAAAATTTTGAAAACAGCATCAGAAATATTAAAAGAAACAAGTATAGATATAATTTTGACACCAGTTGTGGTTCCGGAAATTAACGAAAATGATATGGATTTAATTATAGAATGGGCAAAAGATAATAAAGCTGGGGAAAAAAGCAATTATCCAAGCGGAATATTAATCCAAAAATTTGAAATACATCATTTTGGAAGGAAACCTGAAAAAGTAAAAGTATGGTCTTGGAGAAAATTTTATTCATGGCTTAAGGCTCTTCAAGAAAAACATAATTATAGACTTATAGTTAAGCCTGAAGAGTTAGGATTTAAAAATTCAGTTAAATTAGAAAAACCATTTCATGTAAATGATATAGTAAAAACAATAATCATTGGAAAGGGATGGCTTAAAAATGAGTATCTGTCAACAGATGAAAATTGCTCAAGAATAATATCCATTATCTCTAAAGAGAACTTAATTATAGGTTCCAAAGTAAAAACAAAAATAATTAGAGATAAAGATAATATATATCTTGGGAAATTATATTAATTCATAAGCAAAGCTTTAAGTATTCATTATGCAAGATCATAATTTTATCTTAATAGTTTAATTAATTCTTTTGCTAATTGTTCAGGGTTATTAACTAATTTTACACAACCGCCATTATTGCGTATTTTATTAATCAGTTCTTTATCAACATCGCTAGGAACTAAAAACAATAATTTTATACCTTTCCTTACTAATTCATTTGCCTTAATACTAGGATCTTCATTTCTTACTGTTTGCTTTAAATCAGTTATTATAACTATCTTATTAAATTTCTTATCATTAAATTGCTCTAAGGCACGTGTGATATCAGTATAACCATTAAAGTCAACCGTTAATAATATTTTTATTACATCATTTTTTCTAATTTTATCATAAGAAATGGCTTTAGTTGAAAAGAGAACTAATCTAGATATATTATGTATAAAAATTGATGCAACACTTAAAGCCCAAGAAGAGTATTTATACATTGAACTACTTATATCTAATGCAAGACCTATTTGTTTAGTTCTTACATTCCTTTTATAAACTAGGAAATCCTCCTTATTTCTAATTATATTAATTACAGATTCTTTAACCATTAATCTACCAGGTCTAACTGAATATTTCTTTTTAATTGGTATAGGTTTAAATCCATTCATATAAATAAGATGAGTTAAAAATTTATTGGCTGAAATTATTATTTTTCTTCTTTTTATATCATCTGATCTATGATAAATACTTCTTAACAAGTCTACATATATAGCCAAATCTATATCTTTAATTCCTTGAATTTCACCTTTTTCTAATGATTCTAAAATTTTTAAAACATTATTATTAAAAAATTTAGTCTCTATCTTATTAATTTTACCTATAGATACTTTATTGTCTAATTCTTGCAATAATTCATTAGATTTTTGAAGATAATAATTAGACATATCTTTTCTTCCTTCATAACCACTTTCAGCATATTCTATAGCTTCTTTTAAGGCCTTTGAAGAATAAATTGCTGCATTAATAAGCTTACCTTTTTCTCCTCCTATTGGTGATTTATTTAAGAGCCACAAATTCTTTAACTCTATCTTATTCAGAAAATCATTAAGTAAATTTTCATTATCAGATAATTTAGCATAATTTAATAAAATTCTTTGTTTTTCATTATAAAAATCATTATCATTCAAATTATTAAATTCGCTTATATCAAGCTTTGATTTTTTAGATAATGAGGGTTCTCTAATTACTAAAGCTTTTTGCAAATCTTTATCAAGAATTCCAATCGAACTAAGAGTTTTCCATAATTTTTCATTTTCACCCTTTAAATTATTATTGCTTATCTTTTCTTTTATTATTTCTTTAACTTTATTTAGAGGTTTATTATAGTGTTTTTTACTTAAAAATTCTGCAATCTTTATCAACTTATCTAAATTCAAACTATTCAAATTATCATAAAACAGGTCGCTGTTAAGCAATTTTATATATTCTTCTGGACTTAATTTTTTTAATATGCTATTTAGTTTTTCTTTAAATAATGTTTTTTGATCCAAGCTTATGTTATTTATAATCTGATCCAATTTTTCTTTATCTATGGTTCTATAATATTTACCCCTTTTGACTAAACCTCCAATTGCCATCAACTTATAAAAATCGCCTAATTGCTGTCCACTTAATTTATTTTTATCTATTAATTTGTTTTTAAATCTTTCACTTGCTAAATAGATCTCATTACTATAATCTTCCTTACCAAAAAATAGTTCTTGCAAAGCCTTTTTAATAATTTCTTCTTCGTAGTCATTTTTTGCAATAACGCTTATCAATATTTTTTCAAATTGATCTGAAGAGATAGATTTTTTATTATCCAATAATAAATATGATTCAAAAATTTTTAATACTAATATTGATTCTCTAACGCCTACTTTAACTCCTTTATTCCTTAAATTATTGACTATTATTGGTACATATTTTTCGGCAATCTCTAAATCAATATTCTGAAAAGACATCACTTATCACTGAAGCAATTAATTCCTCATCCTCTTGCCTTTTCGATAAAAGAGATGTAGCTGCTTCCTTGACATGTCTTACCTTTACAACATCTTCATTCTCTAGCTTAGCAATAGATTGCGCAAGTTTTACCCAAGAAACTGATTCATCAGTTCCAGGTTTATGTAATATATCGCTCTTTCTTAGTTTATTAATAGTTTTTAATATTAAATTAATCAATTCTTCTGATATTGATGGCCTATCAAATGAACGTATTCTAATAATTTTCTTTTCTGTTTCCATATCTGGATAATCAAATTTTATTCTAATTACTCTCCTTAAAAACGCATCACTCAATTCATTTTGAGCAACATCTTCAGGGTTACTTGTTAATATAACTTGAAAGCCTGATCCCTTTGATTTAAACACCCTTTTTAATTCAGGAACTACAATCCTTCTTTTGTCAATTATATCTAAAAGTAAGTTTTGAAATTCATCACTACTTCTCCTTATTTCATCTACTAGTACTCCTACATCTAATATCATTGCTGCAAGCAATACTCTTGGAACGAAAGATTCTTCTGTAAAGCCTATTTTCATTGCCATTAACGGATGAAAGTCTCCTATAACTTTGTATTCATCATAATTCTCACTGCAAGGTAATAAGAATCCTTTTTTCCCACTCCATAACTCTAATAATGCTTCACCTATTTCAGTTTTTCCAGTCCCTGGAGGGCCTTCAAATAAAACTGGCCTACCATTAAGAAACGATGCATACACAAGTCTTATAATATTTTCATTCACAATTAATTTATAATTTTTTTCCAATATATTTGCAGCTTCCTTCACATTTCTAATCATAATTGACTCAGTTGCTATTTGAGCGTAAGTTTCATATACTTTCTTTTCTATCACATCATTATCTAATGACATATTTATTCATCCATTCCTAATAAATAAGTTGGAATTCGGGTCTTAATAGCTTAAATGTTTCAACTTAATTAATATTTAAAATTTTATATATTTTAAGAGATCATATTTAAGCCTTCAACCCATTTACCAGGCTCTATTAAATCATTAATATAATTTTCTAATTCATCATCTAATGAAAAGCACTCATTTCTATAAGGGCACTTGTTGCATCTATTCCCCCTTTTAGCATATGGTAATATATTATAATATTTAATCAAAATCATTTCATCTAATGCCTTAAATAGCATAGAAGTTAATTCAGAATTTAAATCAAAAACTCTAGACTTGTTTGGATACCTAATTTCTATTTTAGCGTTTTTCAAATCTTTTTCTCTAATCAAGATCACCCCATAAGCAGCGGCTTGCATAATATCGCTTATCCAAGCACCTTTATATGGAGGTTTAGAACTTTTTCTCTCAATAATATATGCAGAGTTTTCTTCTATCTTAAATGCATCAGGTCTACCCCTAATTATTACATTTCCTAAATCTGTTTCCACTGGAATTTCATATGAATAATGCTTTATTATGTCTCTTAATCTAAAGGTATAATGAAAAATACTACCTAACAACAATCTTATTCTTTTTAAAAAACCTCTTTTCTTTTTCATATGAGTTTCAAAGAAATATACTCTAGGACAATAAAAATATGAATGCAATTCACTTGGGTGTATTATTGCTTTATCTTTATTCCTATTGTTATCCGTTTCTCTTCTACCTCCCAATCTCTATAGTATGAATCGTTTGGTGGTACATCGTAATTGATTGATTTACTTCTTGTTTCATTTTTAATATATTCTTCCACAGATTTAATAGTTGATAAATATTCATTATCATCAGTATAAATCCATGTCTCTATATAGGCATCTACAGACAAACCCATTTGTTTTCTCATGTATTGAATTCTTCTTATTATTTCCCTTGCCGTGCCTTGTTTATATTCCTCTTCACTTACTCTTTTATCAATTGCTATTATTCCTATACTCGATTCTGTAACTTCTAGCCATTCAGGATATGTAGCTTGAATCTTAAAATGTTTTGTTTCCAATTTAATATTTTCTCCATTAATCTTTAGGTTATAATATCCTTCTCTTACTAAGCTTGATCCTATTTCTTCTTCCTTATCCTTAACCTCCTTTATTATTATGGGCATGTATTTCTTAAATGATGGACCCAATTCTTTATAATTTGGCTCTAGCTTGTATATTTTTGCCTGTTCAAAAAATTCTTTTCCAACTACTTGAACTTCTTTTACATTTGCAAGTTCTTTTATATAAGGCATCACATCTTTTACTGCATCCTTTAGATTATTATCATGAGATGATATAATTACACTTTTTATTGGTAATCTTATTTTTATTCCAGCTTTCATTCTTGCTGATAAAACATTTTCAACAATAACTTTAGCTAAATTCATTTTATATTCAATATCCTCATTTATTAAACTTATTTCAGGCTCAGGTATGTCAAGTAATGATATGCTATCAGGTAGATCAGGTTCTGCAGTTTTTATGAAGTTTTGATATAAGTATTCACTTATGTAAGGTATTATAGGTGTTGATAATATTAGCCAATTCTTTAAAACATGATATAATGTTGCATATGCAGCTCTTTTACTTAATGTATCTTCATCTTCCCATACTCTTTTCCTTATTATCTTTAAATACCAATGGCTTACATCTTCTATAATAAAGTTCATTAAAATCCTAGCCGCATTGTGTACTTCTAATGAGGAATAATATTTGTTAAAGTCTCTAATTATAATGTTTAATTTTGATATCAACCATTTATCTTCATTTTCTAATGGTAATTCATTTAATTTATTTTTAGTTGGATCAAATCTATCAAGGCTCATGTATAGGGAGGCAAAAGAAAAGACGTTCCATATTATTGTAAAGTTCCTTGATATTTGTTCCATACCTTTCCAAGAGAATTTCAAATCCTCCCATGTTGTATTTTGCAATACATAATACCTTATCACATCTCTTGATTGCTTAGACATTAATTCTTCGAAAGAAACATAATTACCAAGAGATTTATGCATTTCTCTACCCTGTTCATCTAATACGAAACCATGTAAGAGAACTCTCTTATATGGAGAACTTTCAAAACCTATAACCCCGCTTCTTAGTAAACTGAAAAACCATCCCCTTGTTTGATCATGGCCTTCTAAAATCAGATCTGCTGGTCTCAATTTTTCATATAATTCTTTGTTTTTTGGATATCCTAAACTTGCATAAAACGCTATACCGCTATCAAACCATACATCCAATACATCGTTTACTCTCTTCATTTCCCCTCCACATTTGGGGCACTTTAATGTTACTTCATCAATCCAAGGTCTATGTAAATTAATTGGCTTTTTACCGCCTAGTTTTATGATTGTATCAACGTCTCCAATGACTTCTAAATGATGACATTTCTCGCATTCCCATATTGGTAAAGGAACGCCCCAAAATCTTTGTCTGCTTATAACCCAATCTCTAACATTACCCACTATATTCATAAATCTATCTTTTGCCCATTGTGGTACCCAATTTACTTTATTAGCTTCATCGACAAGCTTATCTTTAATTTTCGTAACAGCTATAAACCATTGATCGGTTGCCTTTAATAATAAAGGAGTTTTACATCTCCAACATACAGGATATCTGTGTTTTATTTTACCAGCATGTAATAATGCATTTCTTTCTTTTAAATCTTTTATGATTTCATTGTTTGCATCTGTTCTAAAGTATAAACCTGCATATTTTCCTGCATCCTCTACCATAAATCCTTGGTCGTTAACAAGACCTAATAAGGGAGCACCTATTCTACTTCCTATTATGGAATCAATTTCTCCATGACCTGGGGCAGAATGAACTAAACCAGTTCCTTCCCCACTTACAACAGCCTCAGGAGCCATTACGACTTTATGGTATTTTTTAAGTTCTGATTGTGCTTTAACAAGGTCCTCAAGCGGATGCTCGTATTCAATTCCCTCTAATTCTTTTCCTTTAAATGTTCTGATAACTTTATACTCTTTGATTTTTGCCTCTTCTACGACCTTTTCTAACCTTTCCTTAGATAATATAAGTTTTTCATTACCAGTTTGTATCATAACATAATCTATATCAGGATGAGCCATAACAAAAGCATTTGCAGGCAATGTCCATGGTGTTGTTGTCCAAATTAATAAATATGTATCTTTTTCATTCTTAACTTTAAACTTAACATAAATTGATGGATCTTCTAACTCTCTATATTCAGAAACCTCATAATCGGCTAAAGTAGTTTCACATCTAGGACACCAATGCAATACATTTCTTCCTTTATAAAGTAAACCCTTTTCATAGGCCTTTCTTATTAAATACCAACCCGATTCTATATATGAATCATCGTATGTAACATAAGGATTTTTCCAATCCATAAATACTCCTACTTCTTCAAAATCCTTTGTCATCGCGCTTATATTTTCCTTCACAAATGCTAAACATTTATTTATAAAATTATCAACACCGATTTTATCTATTATATCCTTTTTATTATTTGAGCCTAATTGTTTTTCTATCATAACCTCTATTGGTAAACCATGAGTATCAAATCCGGGTTTATCCCATACATTAAACCCTTTCATCCTATAATATCTTAATAAGGCATCTTTCAATACCTTATTCCATAATGTACCTAAATGTATTGTATTTGCATTTGCATAAGGCGGACCATCTAAGAAGTAGAATTTCTTTTCTGATTTACTACTTTTATCCTTTATTTTATTATATATATCGTTCTTTGCCCAATACTCCTTTACCCATTCCTCTATATTTCTTTGATTATATTTCTCTTTAGTTATTTTATCATTTATTATCAAATTTCACTACCTCATTTTGCAGTATCTATATAATCAACCCTAACGTATTGAGAATTTGTTAAAGTAGATATTAAATTCTTTATTTCTTCAGAATAGCCTTCTTTTTCTAGGTATAACTCTAGGGCTCTAAATTCATTAACAACATTTGATTTTATTATATTTACTTGAGATGAGTATTTCTCTTTCAAAACATTAATGACTTTTTCAAAATTTTCATCATCAAATTCTGTAAAATATATTCTATATAACTTCTTATACGTCAATTTTATTCACTCCCCAGTCCTCATACACTAAAAGAATAATAGTGGAAAATTAATTTTTACTTGAAAGTTTCATGCACTTAAATCAAATTTAAATAAAAATTATCATAAAAATGAAAAGCCTTGTCCTTTAGAGAAATAAAGGTAACAAAAGATATTTAATTAAAAAAGATAAAACTGCACCTTTATATTATAATAAAAAATTATTTCCTATTAATTACTTTAAGTTTTCCTTTTCTCAAATCATAGACTGTTTTTACTAAACTGCCTAATCCTATTGCACCTACAACAAAAATTACCAACAAGAATCCTATGTCTATTGCATTTAAGTTTGGAATTGGATTTCCAGTAGAGATTGCAAAATTATCAATTGAAGGCAACAATACAATCAGCAAGCCAATTATTGCAAATGCCATGCCTCCATAATATAAGGTGTTTCCAGCAGTTTTAGAACCTACAAATTTTATATCTTGTTCAGTATAGCCCATTTTTCTCATAATACCTCCAAAAAATGCTCCTAAGATAATTTGCATAGTCATGGTTCCTAGTCCAAAGAATAGCCCAGGCATTGGCGCATATAGTAATGATGGAACCTTAGGTGCTAATATAAATGTTATTATCGAAGCATAAGCTCCAAATCCGAAACCGGCTATTAAACCATGAACAATTGTCATTTTTAGTGGAACATCTTTTGGTATTTCTAATCTTTCCGCCTTCTCTGTATGCCTATGAGATGGAATTAGATGTATGTGTATATATTTTCCATGTAAAACGAATGAACCTGCAATAGCCATTACTATTCCAACCGCAATATAAACTGGCCCATCCAGGTTGTAAACTTGGTAAATCCTTGCTAATCCAAGATAACCAATTGTTGTTAAAAATGCTCTTTGTATTGTAAACCCTAATGAAAATAATAATCCCGCCAGCAAACCCCCTTTAGTGCTATATTTGCCTACTGCATAGCTAAAAGTTATAGGCCATGTATGTTCGTCTGGCGTTATTCCATGTAGTACGCCTAATATATATGAGATTAATATAATTGATGCTAACGTTAATTCTCCTGAGGGATTCAGTATGAATTCAATGAAGTTCATTTTATTCACCGTGCACATATTTCCTAAAAATATTGATTTTTGTGCACACTTATAAATGTTACTATATGTTTAACTAATTAGTATGTAATCTAACTAAACTTTCATTTAATTATAATAATATAATTTTATATAATTTAAAGCTGTTTGTAATTGAACATTAAATCATTATTATTTTTGATATATTATCCTAAACTAGATATTAATAAAATTAAAAAACAAATCTTGAGAAAATTTTGCATTTTTCCTTAGCTTATTTCAAACATAACGTTTATATTTACTATATAATAATTTTTAAAAATGAGGAATAAAATATGGATAATCCACTTGTAAAAACAATAGACATAATTGCCACAATTTTATCAAATGAACTAAAAATTAGTTATGAAGAGACTTTTAGATTTTTAATGGAACCAGTAAAAGAAGAATATGCGGATTTTTCTTTTCCTATTAAAAGGTTTCTGAATGATCCAGATAAACTAATATTAACTATAATTGAAAAATTAAAAGAGAATAATTTAGATATAGTTAATGTTAAGGCTCAATCAGGTTTCCTTAATTTTAAATTCGATGAAATAAATCTGTTTAAAAAAACAGGAGAGTATATAAAAAATGGAGGAACATTAAAAACCAAAATAACTAATAATCCATTAAATGTAGTTATTGAACACACAAGTGCAAATCCGATTCATCCACTACATATGGGTCATGCACGAAATGCATGTATAGGAGATACTCTTTCCAGACTTTTAGAATCTAGAGGTCATAAAATTAATAGGAGGTTTTACATTGATGATATGGGTAGACAGGTCATAATAGCAGCTCTTGGATTTAAAATATTAAATAATACTCCATCAGAATTATCAAAAACGCTTAGAATAAAACCCGATAAACTTGTTGGATGGATATATGCCGTTTCTAGCACTACATTAGATGCAATGGAAGCCAAAAAGAAAAACGATATAGAAGAAGCTGAAAAGCTTTCTTCTGTTTTAATAAAATTAAAATCCCAAGATCCAGGAAATTTGTTTGATAAGCTGTTTGATGGCTTAAACTCTTTATCAGACCCTGAAAAAGAAATATCTAATATGATGTTAAACTATGAAAAAGGTATTGAACCAGATAAAAGCCTAATTAGAAGCATGACTAAGAGCGTTTTAGAAGGATTCATGGAAACATTGAACAGATTATTTATAGAATTTGATAATTGGGATTGGGAAAGTGATATTGTATGGAAGGGCTTAGTTGATCAGGTTATAAGTATTGCTAAAAATAATAAATACTTTACAAAGTTTAAAGATGCTGACGCAATTGATATCCCTTCAATAATAAACGATATTGTAAAAAATGATGAAAACATATCAAAAATACTAAAATTACCTAAGGGATTTGAGTTACCCCCATTAATAATAAGAAGAAGCGATGGATCTACATTATATACAACAAGAGACATAGCATACTCTATTTTTAAATTTAAGGAAACAAATGCAGATAGGGTAATTAATGTAATAGGAGCCGATCAGAGACTACCACAATTACAAATTAGGCTAGCATTACTTGGCTTAGGATTTAAAAAGGAAGCCCTTAATATGATTCATTATGATTATGAAATTGTAAGACTTCCCGGCAAATCAATGCATGGAAGAAGAGGAGAATATGTTACATTAGACGAGGTTCTAGATGAAATTAGAGATAGAGCAGTTGAAGAATTAAAAACTAGAAACCAAAATATAGATGACAAAACAGCTAAAGAAATAGCGGAAAAAATATCCATTGGCACATTAAGATTTTCTATGGTACAACTTAACTCTTCAAAGCCATTAACTTTTGATATTAAGAAAGCAATAAACTTAAAAGAAAATAGCGGGCCATACTTACAGTATACTTATGTTAGAGCTCTTAATATATTGGAAAAACATGGTAAGATAAATTATAATGATATTGATTATGAAAGTATAAATAACAAACTAAGGAGGTCAATATTAATTAAATCACTAAAATATCCATTAATTGCAGCAAAAGCAGCAGACGATCTATCTCCTGAAGATCTTTTAAGCTTTTTGATTTCACTATCTGATTTATTCAATCAATGGTACGAAAGTGATAGCGTTATATATGAAACCAATTATAGAGTTAAGGAAGGAAAAGCGCTATTAGTTGAAATAGTTAAAAATGTATTAAACGAAGGTCTTAATTTATTAGGAATACCAACTCTAAACAGAATATAGTTTATCAAACCTTTATAATAGTTTTATTAATTGCTTAAGTTTTTTATTAATGCAAATATATTGCTTATTTTAAATAATAATCTTATACAAACTTTTAACTATTTATAGTATAAAAATTATAGAATTATATACTGGTCTAATAAATAGAAGGAAGGCGATTAAATTGGATATCTATGAGACTGTTGCAACAAATATTAAGATTAATATGGCTTTTGGATATCCTGGTTCAGAATCTTTTCAACTTAAGAAGATTTCAGAATTATCTTATAAATCAATAATTTTACAAGGTGAAGCAGTTTTACAATATTCACCGGCAACAGGTTTAAGCTACGTTAAAGAAACAATAAAAAATTTTTTAGCAAATAAGGGTATAAAAATAAATAAAGATGACGAATTAATATTAACCCCAGGTGGTACTTCAAGTATTTATTATACATTCTTTTCATTACTAAATAACAAAGATTTTATTATCACAGAATCTCCCACATTTCCAGGTGCTCTCAATGCAATAAAGTTTATCAAAGCAAACATTTTACCTATAGATATAGATATAGATGGAATTAAAGTTGATGTTCTAGAGGAAAAGCTAAAGCAATTAACTGAAAAAGAAGAAAAGATTAAGGCTATATATGTAAATCCTACAGCGCATAATCCTACAGGAGTTATAATGAGTGATGATAGAAGGAAACATTTAATAGAGATAGCAAATAAATATGATTTATTAATAATAGAAGACGATCCATATGGTTTCTTTGTTTTTGATACTGATAAGAAGTTTACTAGTCTTAAGACTTTAGATACAGAAGGTAGGGTAATTTATATGGGTACGTTTAGCAAAATACTTGCACCAGGATTAAGATTAGGATATATGATAGCAAATAAGGAAATTACTGATGCTATAGAATCATTAATTACTATAACTGCGATAAATCCTTCAACCCTTTCCCAATTCATTG
>DAXV01000079.1:2805-3406 GCA_002506595.1 Acidilobaceae archaeon UBA158 | reverse complement strand
ATATGAACAACAAGCAAACGAAGGTAATTATAATACACAAGTACAATGGAACCCTGTTGCATCAGGCCCATATATGATTAAATCTTATACTCCTGGAGAAAGTATAGTATTAAAGCCTAATCCATACTTTAAAGGAATACCTAATATACCTAAACCTAATGATACAGTTATAATATACTGGGTTAAAGATCCAAATACAGCATATGAAATGTTTGCCTCAGGACAAGCAGATATAGTAACTGGATTGCCTTCTAATTACATACCTATGGTAGAGCAATTGGAAAGCCAAGGACAGGCTTCATTATATGAATTCCCAACATTATCAGAGTTCTTCTTCGAGTTTAATGTAAATATTAGTCAATCAATGTTATCTTCATTAAATCCAGCATATCATATACCATCATATTACTTTGCAAATCCATTAGTTAGAGAAGCATTTGCATATGCATTTAATTATACAGAATATTTAAATGATATAGTTGGTAACCAAAAATATCACATAAATTTCGGTAATTCTTATTGTGGCATATTAATACAAGGACTTGATTATTACATTCCACCATCAGAATTAACAGGATGCCCAACATTTAATTTAACATAT
>DAXV01000079.1:0-2687 GCA_002506595.1 Acidilobaceae archaeon UBA158 | reverse complement strand
ATGCCTTTTGTTACAATGTATGCTTACGACTCCATATATGGCCAAAATCCAATGCCGATTTTCTACATGGGATGGTCTCCAGGCACTCCTACAGCTCTTGAGTTTGCCCAAGGAATGATTGAAGAAGGTGGACCTTATGCAGCTCCTGATGGATTTAATTCAACATATTTAAGTCAATTAAGCAACTATTTTGCTTCTAATAACGATACATATTTGGCAAATCTCTTTGCCAATGAAAGCAAAGAATATTCATTATTAAATAACTTAACATTACAAGCAATGGCTGCTGAAGTAGCAGGTAATACAAGCCAGGCTATGAAATTATATAAAGAAGTTGACCAGCTAGCTATAGATTTATACATGTATGTTTATACAATTCAACCCACAAATATGTGGATTATAAAACCATATGTGCATGGATACAATAATCAAATATCATGGGAGGAAAATCCATTAACAAATGCAGCTGAGGATTCGGTTTATTGGTGGTGGGAGAAATAATTATTTAACAACTTTCTTTAAAATTTTCTCATCAATCTTTTTATATCTTTCCAAACTACCAACATCGACCCACTCTTGCGTATATACGTAAGCCTTAACTCTCTTCTTATTTTTTATCATATATGGAATCAAATCTCCCATTATATCAAATTTAGTTCCCAATATATTTTCTATATTATTTAAAATATCAATATTTAATGAGAGTATACCAATTGTTACCTTTACTTCTAGCCAAGGTTTCTCTCTTAGATTAATTACATTATTATTTTCATCTGTTTCTGCTACTCCGACTGGTATTTGATACTTATCTGCAACAACTAAAAGGGCATCCAAATTTTCTTCTCTATGAATCTTTATTATATCATTAGGATTTAGATTAGCTAATATGTCTCCATACCATATTAAAAAAGGATCTGAGCTAATTAAATTATTTTTATAGGCCTTTAATAATGATCCTCCCGTATTGCTATATTTATCATCGTCTATGCTATAATCAATTTTTAAATAATACCTATCGCCGTCTTGAAAATAATTTTTTATGTATTTCCATTTGTAATTAACTAATAAAACTATATGATTAAATCCATTTTTTGACAAATGATGAACTATATAATCCAAAATTGGTCTTTCCTCTTCACCCAGAGGTATCATTGGCTTAGGAACTATATCAGTATATGGTCTAAATCTAGAGCCTTCTCCACCGGCGGGGATCACTGCAGTTAAATCCAAAACTATTCACCATTGTTTAAAATATGTAAACAAATATATAAGTACTAAATTAAATAATTAATATTTTTTAAAATTTTTTATTATTTCTCATAATAATTATCTTATAATTTTGTTTCATTAATAATTAATAAGCTGTCTTTATGCAACAGCTGAGATTCTGGAATTATATAATTATACTTATTATCTGATAATATTAAATAACCTCCCCAAGTTCCACTTATTATTAATTCTTTATTATTTAAATCGCCTTGAATAAAATTCATTTTAGGCTGTCTTATCCTAAAAAGTTTAGCTTCCTCATTTATATTAAATTTCTTTGATATTTTATTAATCATTTCCTTGATTTTAATTATTGAATTATACAAGTTTTCTGTTGTTATCCATTTATGCCTCCATAATTCATTAGCTAAACCGCTTTTTGAAATATTGATCTCCATTAATCTCGCTTCATATAATCTATCAGTTAGATATAATTGAGTTGCTATTATATGAGGTTGTTCAGCTATTCTCTCCAATAATCTAAATCTTCTAGTTGTCCCTACCTTTGGTAATTGTCCCCCATACTCAATCAAATATACTACATATTCCCCTTTTGAAATTTTTTTATCAATAGTTTTACATGCCTCTAAAGCTTTCTCTCCTCTATAAGATAAACATAAATTATAAATAGCTCTATCGCTTCTCTTATGTTTACTACAAAAACCTTCTGAAACTATTGGGCAATAGAATCTTTTAGTTGGATCATCTGCTTCTTCTAATGGACCATTATGCCATTCACAATAACTGTTGACATTTTCATCTATTACCTTAATCGTTCCATTATATTTGTAAACTTCCGAATAACCGATTTTTTGAATTAATAAATAATCTAAATCAGAATCGTAAGTTTTTATAGTAAATACATCATTTCCAAATAAAATATTTTTCCCAGGATATATTTTTTCATCTGTTTCATTATATATTCTTTTCTTTACTAGCCTTAAAATAACTCTTTCATACATTTTCTATCAAAAAATAAGTTGTAGTTAAAAAAATAAATATTTATAGTTTATCCTTTAACCCACCAATAATATAGAGAATCAGCTCCTCCTCCAATCATTGGATTTTCTTCGTAACTTATTTGATTGTTATATCCATGCATGTATGGTTTAATTATCCAATATTCATTTGGCTGTTGAGTATAAACATACATGTATAGATTTATCCCTAATTGTTCCACTTGCTTATATAATCTTTGAGCTAATATAGTATTACCACTTTGGGCTGCATTATCTGCTTCTCTTATTAAGTTATTTAGTTCATTATATTCTTGGGATTCATTTTCATATAATTGAGCCAAGAATGTATTGCCTTGTGAAGCATAGTATTTACTTAGATTTGCAAAATACTGTGAACTGAATCCATTAACAGAAGGATATGTTGATGTGTTTTGGTACATAGCATTAACAAAGTCGCTT
>DAXV01000020.1:19346-47625 GCA_002506595.1 Acidilobaceae archaeon UBA158 | reverse complement strand
GCTGAGTGCGGGGGTGCCCGAGCCCGGCCAAAGGGGACGGGCTTAAGACCCGTTGGCGTAGGCCTGCGTGGGTTCAAACCCCACCCCCCGCATTTTTATATATTTGTTCAAATTCATCTATTAAATTAGACAGAAATGATAGATATTTCTTGTTTACTTCAACCTTTTTATCCAATCCACAACTGCAGTCTCCGTAATAATAAGATAATTCATAAAAATAACCACTTTTCTTAATTTTATCACAGAAGTCCTTACAGCCATTAGTAGAAAGAATTAAACCATCTATGGAATAAAACCTTAGTATTATCCCACTACAAATACTATTTTTACATTTGCTGACCAGAATTCTTGCCTCTTTTTTCATCAGACTCTCCATAATAATTCATGATGAGAAAATTATTTATTTTTATATCAATTAAATCTCAATATTTATATTCTTTTCTTTTATTTTTTCTATATATTTTTTTCTAAATTCTTCATTTATTTCTTTTATTTTTTGCAATGCCTCTATTAGTTTTTCCTTTGGGTCAACATTTTCATCTAAATCCATATAAATTATTAATTTATTTTCCAACGGATGCGGAACCTCATAATATGCAATGTTAACCCCTTTAAGAGTTTGCAATACAGTCGATAGCAAATTTCCAATTGTATGGTCTTCTCCCTCTATTTCTACTTTATATATACCTTGCTCAGTTTTGCTAATTTTAATATCTCCAACCATATTATAGCACCTTGCTTAGCATCTCGTATGTTTCCTTCCAACTGTATCTGGTATATATCTTGTTTTTATTCTCTTCTAAAATTCCTAAACTAAGACCTCTTTCAATTACATCATTAATATTTTGAAAATCTTTTTCCCTTAAAGTTAAATAGCATGCAAGCGCCTTTATTAAAGCATTACCATAATTTCTTTCAGAAATCTGTCTTAAACTTTCATTTATTTTATTAGCTATAGAATAAACTTTTTCTTTTCTAGCAGTTGTTAATAAAAATTCTTCTTGTATAACTGTTTTATAACCAAGCTTACTTAAGCAAAATTCAATCATATCGTAAAAATCCTTTCCTCCTTCAGGATTTATATCTTTTAGCTTATACTTAAAACCGATAACCTTATTCTTATTATTTTCAAAGGATAATATCTCTTTTATTTTTGATTTTATAAAATTAATATCCTTGGGGGTAACATAAAAATCTATAATCAATTTGTTGTTTTCTATTTTAATTGTTGCTTCCTGACTTGATATAACACTATTAATCTTTTTAAAAATGTTTTCTATATCATAGCCCTCCTTTAAACTAAAAATAAATCTTTTCTTTAAATTTTTCATTAAGCACACCTATGGGGAGATTAGTATTGTTTTCTTCATATCAATCTTTAATAGTTTTGAGGTTGCTAAATTAGATATTTTTCTTTTTTCTACATTACCACATCTAGGGCACTTCAATTGATCATTATTTTGTGGTATCATAATCTCCCCACATTTGGAGCACATAGCATAAATTACCCCAAATTGAGGTCCTTTTAATGAAAGATTATATGGATTACTAGAATTTATTACTTTAGCTAATATTATGTCTCCAGGCTTAACAATATCCATTAAATCATTAAATTTTTCTACACCGACTTGATTTGAAATAATTGCTCCAGATAATGGGCTTGAAAATTCAAACTCCCATTTAGGTCTTGGATATAAAACTATAACCCCATAAATATCAACAAAAATTATATTTTCTCTAACTGATGAAACCGATCCTAAAACGATGCTGTTTTTCTTAGGCAATTTTAATTTTTTATGAGGATTTACCGAAATTGTCCTATTATTAATATCTATGGCTATTTTACCTAAAAACATTGACCTCAAATATCCTGAGTCTATATCTATATAAACTCCTTCTCCTTCAACAAACTCCTCTTGTTGAGCTACCACTTCTCCTGGTACGACAACATTATTTTTCAAAGAGTACGACATCGACTTTTACCCTCCTTATTCTGCTTTTATGATATATCATTGAGGCAGGTATTGGGAATTCTCTCGTATTTATCAATCTCAATCCATACCCCCACCTATTACCTAGAGTTTCGTGGAAATTTAAATTTCCTGACTTTAATACAGAATAAATTCTTTTAGGATTTATTGAAAACGCGTATTCTAAAAATCTTCTATCAGCATTTCTATTCCATACTCCAAAAGGAGGATTCATTATAATTATATCTATATGATTTTTTCTTATTAATCCTAAATTTTCATTTATATATGTCTTTATTATTAAAAGCCTTCCTTTTAATCCAAGCGTTTCTTCACCATATAAGCAATATTTGAAGAACCTTTCATCAATTTCTAATCCAATTGCTTTACTAGCACCAAATATAAGTGATGCTAACGCTATTCTACAAGTTCCGGAACCTAAATCAAGAACTGTTGCCTCTTGGATATAATTTGAAATATATGCATGATTTAGCATGTCTAGTATTATTTCTGACGGTGTATTATATTGCTCTAAATCACGAATTGGGTTGCTTATTGATGGTAATGATTTTTCTAGAAATACCTTTGCATTCCTAAGTTCATTTTTATCCAAATTTTTACACCGCTATTAGTTACCATGGAAAAACATATTTTTCAATTTTACCTGTTAAAGCCATATAAGCTTCTCCAGGTGTAAGAACTGGTTTTTTATAATCTATTAAATCATCAATAGGGATCCTGGGACAACTTGTTATTACAAATGCATCAAACCAATTATTATCTATTGATAACAAACTTAATTCGTTTAGATTCTCTGAAGTTAATAATACATATTCTCTTTTATCAAGCATTTTAATAATCATATTTATTAAAGAAGGTCTATATTGACCAGTTTTCAAACCAATTATTATACCCCAATGTCTTGCCTCCATAGCTTTTGAGACAACAAATAACCTCTTTTTATAATATTTCATTCCAATTTGTGTAAAATCCCTCACAGCATTGCTATAGAGATCTATTTGTGCAATTGGCTTTAAAGTAGATAAAAATAAACCTAATGGATGAAATTCTCCACCTCCAACAAATATATAGCCATCAATATTCTTGTTTATAACAGTTCTAAAATCGCAACCTATTATTTGGCCTGGATCATAATATGGTGTTAATCCATTAGATTTTATAATATTATATTTATTGTTATTACCAATAATATCTAAAATTTTATTATATAAATGTATATGTTGTGCTGTTAATGCTATTGATATGTTTTTTACATTGTAATTATCAAGAATATTTAGAGCCTTTTCTATCATATCATTATTTAAATCTAATTTACTTAATGCCTTAACAAAAATCACTCTGTTTTTTAAATTAGAAGGTAATGTTAAAGGTGAAGCTAAATATTCAGGATATGGAGAATGGCCTACGTGAATTATAAAATCTGGATTAATTATATTAAAAATCTGATTATATTGTAAATCGCACGCGCCATATATACTTTCCATATGAATAATTGGTTCTGCTTTATAATTTTCCTTTATACAATTGGCTATAGTTAAGGCAAATTGTTTCATACCATCAGGCAACTGTAATAAAACCTTTTTACCTTCAATATTAATATCAGGAAAAACTAATAAATAAGGTATACCACAATTGATGACATTTGACATTATTTACTTCTCCATTTTAATCTCTGATATTATTATCCTAGTTTTTTGAGGTAACTTTGATGCTCCTCTTCTTAAAGCTTCTTTTATTTTTTCTAAATCAGCTTTCCTGCCCCAAACTTCTATTAATTTGTCTCCAGGATGAACTATAGCAGCAACACCTATTGGTGTTCCAAATGAAAGTCTCATACCGTCTTGCAATCTGTCTGCTCCTGCAAAAGCCATCATTTTGTTTTCTCTTATAACTTGATGTGGATATTTAGGCATTCTCATATAATAATTCGCATCACCAACTTCTGTTGATAAATATTTACTAGTCATAACTCTTGCTGCCTCTAAAGCATTTGATCTTATTTGACCTAATTCTAATGATATTAAATCAACCTTAATTTCATAATTTTTTAATATATCTTTATTTCCTACTTCAAATTTAGTTATTTTTGGCGGTGGAGCTCCATGTATATATTCCTTTCTTGTATAGGGTTGACTTGTTATATGTGAATAGCACCTTCCAGGTCTCATTGGCATCTTTTTATCACCTCTGTTTATCTTGTATTTAACCCCTATAAAAGTTTGCCTTTATAATTTTTTTAAATTTTTTAATATATATGTTAAAAATAATATATTGATAAATAATCATAAATTATATTTATATATAAAAACACTCTATTATTAGCTCTGGTGATAAGATGATTGAATTACCTAAAGACATCGAAGACTTTCTCTTAAATGAAGTTCCAAAAATAGCAAAGCAAGTTGATGAGAAAAATGAGGTTCCGAAAGAATTCTTAGAAAAGATGAAAGATATAGGATTATTTAATTTGAGGAAAAATGGTTTAAACAGCATTTATAGAGCGGTAAGACTTGCTTCTAGATCTAGCCCAGCAATTGCTCATATTATCATGATAAGTGGTTCTGGATCGTTAAAGTCAGGCATAGATAATGCAATATTTTCTGTTACAATAACAGAACCAGGAGGGGGTACTGATATAAAAGGTAATCTAAAAACTGTTGCAGAAGAAGACTCTGAAGGAAACGCAATAATAAATGGAGAAAAAATTTTTGGAAGCAATGCCCTTTATGCAGACTATTTTATAATTTTAGCTCAAGGACCTCAAGGCCCGACCCTTTATCTTGCTGAAAAACAAGATAACATAAAAGTTAAACCTATGGATTTAATTAGCTTTAGAGGTGCTGGTATTTCTAACGTAATATATGAAAACACCAAGGCAAAAAGATTATCTCAACCAGGTAAAGGTCTTAGAGAAGCCTTAGAATTAATTAATTATGGTAGATTAGGTTATGGGTCAATAGCTTTAGGCATTGCAGAAGGAGCTTTACTAGAAGTTGGCAAAAACGCTTTAAACAAAAAAATATTCAATAAAGAATTATCAGAATATCAATCTGTAAAGTGGATGTATGCTGAAATGGAAATCAAAATAAAGCTTTTAGAATCTCTAATAGATAATGCTGTTAAAAAATATGAAAATAGTAAATCAATAGATCCATTGGATGCAGCAATATCAAAAGTCTCATCAGGAGAACTTGCTCAAAGGGCAACATGGATTGGAATACAATTACTAGGAGGTAGAGGATTTAGCGCGGGAACTTTATTGGAAAGGCTAAATAGAGATGCAAGAGTATTAGATATAGGAGAAGGTGCAAGAGAAGTTTTACTAGACTTTATCGGAGAACAAGCAATTAAACAATATAAACAAACGCCTTAATTTAAATTTATCTTTTATAATAATTCCTTAATATTCCTTTTTAAACTATATGTTAAATTGTTTAACTTTCATTTTGTTTTAAAAAGGAAAAATTTTTAAATATTAGAAATAAGTAATATAACTAGGTGAAAAATGTGGAAAATAATGAAGTTAAACCCATAAAAGCATTAATTCAATGCGTATCTGTACCAGACTATGATCTAGCAGCGCAAATTCTTGATTATCTTCTTGATAAAAAAGAATTAAGCGTTAGAGATTTAACTAAGGTATTAAGCGTTAGCTATCCATTGGTTTTAAGAGTAGTAAATGATTTAGCTGGCTTGGGTATTGTTGAAACAAGCAAATTAAAAGTAGAAGGTAGGGGAAGACCAAGAAAACTTGTGAGAATAAATGTTACAAAATTACTTGAAATGCTAGATGGATGCAGGAAAAACCTTGATGAAGCAGAAAAAGTATTAAAACAAAAGCCCAGAATCTAAATACTATTCATTTTTTCCACAAAATCAATAACAACTTTATTTGGATCCTTCGCTTTCATTACGGCGCTTGCTATTAAAACCCCAGAAGATCCAAGTTCTATAGCTTTAATCGCATCATCTGGTACTGTTATACCTGCACCTGCTAAAACTGGAATATCAGAAATCTTTTTTACAGCATTAACTGATTCTGTTATTATTTCTGGCTTTGCTTTAGATACAGGAATGCCTGAACCAATTAATTCTGGTGGCTCGACAGCTATCATTGATGGATTTAAGTATGCAATTCCTGCTGCTTCTCCTGCAGTATCTGCACATACTAAAGATTCTTTATTTAATCCATTCATTTTTTTAACTATTTTTTCTATATCTCTATAAACAATTTTATGTTCACTATGGTTTACTAAGGATCCTTTGACTTCCAAATATTTCAAAGAATCGACAGATAAATAGCCTGTATATGCACCATAGTCTAATGGATCTACATGTTGAAGATATATATCATCATATATATTAACTAACTTATTTATCATAACAGAAGGGACTGATAATATTATTCTTACATTGTTATACTTAGACGATAATTGACTTGCAGTTTTAGCTATTTCTACAGCAACATTATTATAAGCTGTTTCATAGGATTTAAAATTAACAGCAAATACATATTTCATTTTTATCGCCATTTATTAAAGTGTCTATTAACTATTAATGCTTTTATTAATTAAAATAAATTTATATAAATTTAAATAAAAATATTAAATTTCTTCTAGTTCATGTTTTATTATAGGTTTATATCCCAGTTCAAATGGTCTAAACTTACTCTCCAATTTCTTGAGGACATCAGGCAAAGTTGTATATTCCATATCTTCTGGCCCAAGCCTATGTGGCATAAATGGGCCATGCCTTCTCATATATTCAGCAATGATTTGCGCTTGTCTTCTTGTCTCATCAAAAGCAACATCATCAAACAGATCGCTTGGTCCGATAAGATTTCCATTCTTTATATTAAAGCCTAGAGCTGCAACTCTCGGAGGGCCATCGAACCTTGTCATTTTTGCATCCTTTATTCCAACGGGCATTAAAGGACCTGTATGACTACCCCTCATCCATCCTTCTACCAAATGTGGGAATGAAAATGGTTCTAATATTTCTCCTAGAGCTGGAAAACCACTTTGAGCTCTAACTATCATAACTGGATCATCTTTACCTATATATTTTCCTGCTATTAGACTAAGCCTTTCCGAGCTTATTGTAGAAGCTATTTCTCCATCTTTTCTATGAACATACTTAATAACATATCTAGACGGTGTTCCAATTAACGCAAGTAGATCGTATAAATCATTAGGAGTGCTCAAATCTAATGCTTTTCCTTCGTATACATCTAAAACTGTAAATATGAAACCATTATGCATCCTTGGATCAATAACCAATCCTGCAGTATTGAAAGGATCTGCAAATATTTTGTATAAAGGCATATTGAAAGCTCCAGGCTCTGTCTTATCTGCCATAAATACAACAACAGGTTCTGCAGGTCTCTCGTTGAATTCCATCTCAGCAACTCCGGGACCCATACCTCTTATATTGCCACTAAAAGAATCGCTTAATAAGTCCTGGCCTGCAGCATATAGACCCAATTCTTTAGCGACTTTAGCTGCTTCTTCAAACGCATTCCATGCTGTTCCGTGAACTTCTTTATTGTTAACACCTTTTTTATGTGTCATTATTAATTGAAGATCGTCTCCAACAGCCGTTACATAATAATCTATTAATAAACCATTTTTCTTTGCTTCAGCAAGAACTCTCGTTGCTGCTAGCATTGTATCTGGATGAACTTTATGATGACCTGCTAAGCTTCCTATATCAGCCTTTATAACACTTAAAGTTATTTTTTCTCCACTTTCATGAGCCACTAAAATCACCATCTATTTAAGAGATATTTGTCCTTAAAAATCTTTCACTTTGTGAAACTAGAGGAAAAACTATTTTTTATAAATAATATAAACTACCAAGGAACATTTTTTAATTTTAATTTATAAGCCAAGTAATTTGTTGTCCTATGCAAAGCATATATTAAAACAGCAAAGATTAATATTGCATATATATTAAATATCTTTCCATCAAATAGATAAAGAAAAACAAGAGCTCCTACATAGAAATCAAGTTGATCCAATAATGGAGCAGGTGCACCCCTTTCCAATCCAATCCTTCTTTTAATAAACGAAGCAATCAAATCACCAATTAATGCTCCAATTGATGCAATAAAAGCATCATACAATATATTATGCCAAATTATTATGCTTTCTATAGATCCTATAATCAGCCCAGCTACTATTCCAGATAAAATACCTCCCCATGTTTTCCCATCGCCAAAGACTCTTCTTCCATCTTTCCATTTCTTGCCCATATCTATTGGGGGTAGTCCATGAATAATAACAGGAGTTCCATTGGCAACCATAGCAGGTAATATAAATATAAACAACCTGAGCAAGTCATAGCCAAATTGTACTAAATCCATTCTATACCATCCCTTATTATTTTAAATCCCAATATAATTTCTTTAGGTCTCACCAATTTTAATTCAACTACATTTTCTTTTAATTTTCTTGTTATGCCAATCCCCTTAGCCCATGGTATTACCCATAAATCCATCGACATCTTATTCGTTTCAGAATCCTCCTGACTTATTTGGCCTGTTGAAAATCCGCCATATAAGCTTAGCAGTGAAGATATTAAAGATAATTCTTTTTGTGAAACATCATCATTAAATGGCCTAAACAAGTTGTTTATAGAATCAATTATAATGAATTTCTTTTGTTTAATATTCTCAATTACCTCTTTTATCAATTGTTCTCTAGTAATTATTAGTTTTATAGGAATTTCATATTTGAAATATTTAGAATAAGTAAATGTTTGGGCTTCTGTAGCAATGAATGAGAACTCACTTTTCTTGCTTATTAAATACTTAGCAATTTCAAATGCTAAATGTGTTTTACCAGTTGCAGGAGGGCCATAAATTAGCAAAAATAAATTATTATCGATAAAATCTGAGATAAAAGGGTGTAATTTATCCTCTCCTAAAATCAAGATGATTCCTCTTCTTCAGTTACATTTTCAACTATAACTTCTCCGCCTGCTTCCTTTATCCTTTCAATAGCTTTCTTTGTTGCCTCTTTTACAATAACCTTAACTTTTTCATATATCTTTCCATTAGCTATTAACTTATCATAACCCATTTCACTTAGATTTACAACAACTTTATCTCCTTCAGTGTTTGTATTTTTTAGTTTGTAAGCAATTTGATCTAAATCCCTTAATGTTATTATGCTCTTCTCATGTAATAATCTATTCCTTATTGGAGTGAATCCTTTTGTACCAAACCAATTGGGATAATATTTTAGCATCCAAGTTTTTCTATGCTTATTCATTCCAGAGCCTCCTGTACCTCCTTTACTCCCTGATTTTCTATGTTGCCCTACTCTTCCCCATCCCATAGACCTTGTTCTCCCTCTTAGCTTTCTTGATTTTTTCCTGCTCCTTGATGTCAAAGCCATTTTTAACACCTTCTTCCATCATATAACTAAGAGAAAAGATTTAAAAATAAATTTGTTCCTTACGCCATTCTTAATATAAGTTCGTTAATAGAATTTCCTCTATATCCTAATTCTCCTTTAGGATATAATTTTTTAATTGATAAATTAAATCCTCCACTTGGAGGATGTAATCTAAAGAATGGCTTTATTCCTTTTTCTTCTAATTTGTTATAATGTATTTCTCCTTTTATTATCTTATCAGCTAATTCATCTATTCCACTTAGCCCTAATTTTTCTTTTATTACTTGATCTGTAATTGGCTTATCTCCAATTATTTTACCTCTACGCCTTATTAACTCAACTAATGTTTCTTTATTTATTTCTCCCCATGTTATTGCTGATTGCCCTTCTATTAACATATTTTTTAATCCATTAAGGTTTTCTGCATATAAAACTGCTACGAAATTCCTTCTCAGTCTTAATAGATCTAAAACCTTTTCTACCTTAGGATCTAATCCGCTAGTACCCCTTATTCTAACAATAGCATATACCAAAATTATCACCTTACCCAATCCATTGGAGTAATAGCTTTGAACGTGTTTCTTAAAGCCATGTATGTTGCTCTAGCAAAGTTATATGAAGTTCTTGTTTCTCCAAAGGTTTTTGTCCATACATCCTTTATGCCAGCTAATGCCAAAACTTTCTTTGCTACATCTCCTGCAACGAGACCTGTACCTTTTGGTGCAGGCTTTAATAATATAATAACACTACCACTTTTACCTACAACAGAATATGGTACACTATGAGGCTCTCCACATGTACATTCCCAACTACCACATCCTCTCCTTATTGGAGTTATATTCAATTTGGCATTTCTAATTGCTTTATCTATAGAATCTCTAAATTGCTTGGCCTTACTTTTTCCTACGCCAACATAACCGTTTTTATTTCCTATTGCTACAGTTGCCCTATACCTTGAAACCCTTCCAGCATCAGTCATTTTTTGGACCAATGTAACATCAATTATTTCTACTTGCAAATCAGGTAAAAGTACATCAATTATTTCTGGCTCTAATATTGGCATATTTCTTTTAAATATTTCATCTATACTAGTTATTTTACCTTCTTTTACTAATTTACCTACTTGAGTTTTAGGTTCCCATGATTCTAATATTTGTGTATTGCTCATTCATTACCACCTTCTTTACTCTTAATTGCACTTAATACCTCCTCGAAATGCTTTGAAAGTTCTTCTGGGGGTAACCTCTCTATTTGTTTAGAGAACTGCCTTTTATAAGCACCTTCGTTACTCTTCTTCAAATCTTCAGCCCATTTTGATATATGTTCACATTTAATTCTTTCTTCATCTGGTAAAATTTCTTCTGAATAAGGTATCTCAATACCAGCATCAACCAAACCCTTAAGAGCAGCAAAGACTCTACTTCCTTTAGATGGTGTTTGCAATCCTATATCTAATATTGCTTCCTTAATCCCCTTTTGCTTAGCCCTTAACCCTGCTAGGTAACCTACTAAATAAGCAGCACATGAATTTTTACCATAACCTTTCCAATTATATAATTTTGAAAGTTCTTTACTATGAGCCGCTGCTACTATTTTATCTCCTATTGCATTGAATTCTACAATCTGAACCAATATATATTTATTAGTTTTCCTAACAACAGCCCTTGGTTTTTGTGAAATAACTAATCTATATCTAAGACGATAATCTGTTTTGCCTTGTCTCCTTCTCTTTAATGCTACTTTATATCTTGGTCCGCCCTTCATGATTTAACACCTTTCATCAATTTGTTTTCATCAATATATCTCTTCAAATCGGATAAGCTTCTAAAAGCATTACCTTTAGATAATCTATAAAGTCTTCTATAAGTTTGGGAATCAATCATATCTTTATCTCTTAAATATTTTAGATATGTCCTCATTTTTCTTATCTTATTGACCCATACTTCTTCTTCATCAACTCTAGTCTTTTTTGTACCCTCTCTTTTACCATAACCTCTACGATGACCCTTAACTCTTTTTATATGTCTTATCAACCATCTATGAGAATTGCTTTTCTTTTGTAATTTTTTTATTAAACCTCTTTCTATTAATCCTCTAACATCATCTTTTGTTATTGCTTGGCTTATCTCTTCCTCATTTTCTGGATCTGAACTTATCCATATTCTACTTTCTCCAACACCGAGTATTTCTGCCGCAAGCTTTTTTTGAAGTCTATAATCCATATATACCACCATTTGCTACCCTAAATCCTTTTTCCTTAGCTACCTTAAGCAGCTCCACCCTCTTCTTAAGACCTACAGATGAGTCTATATAAATTATATGAGCCCTTGGACTTAACAATTCAAGTTCCCTTTTATTAGAAATAACTACTGGAATTAACCCCGAGGGATGTAGTCCTCTAATGGAATTTTTGTTTTTATAACCAACTTTAACTATTGGAGGATAACCTTTTCTTTGCAATCTCATTTTTGCATCTATTCCCTTAGGTTTCCTCCAACTATTTCCTAATCTTTTGAATCTCCACGATAAATATCTCATGAAGTGAACTCTTCTTTTTTCTGATATGGATTCCCTTACCTTCCTCCTTTGTTTTACTATATCCTTCATTATTTGTTCTGAACTCATTACTCAATCACCTCTCTCGAATATATATAAATTCCATCCATAAACTTCCTTCTATCAAAATCAGAAATCTTTGTTGCAAGCTCTATATTAGCTGCGCTTTGTGAAACCTTTTCTATATCAATACCTTCCAATATTATATCTGTTCCTTGAACTTTAACGTTAACTCCAGGAAATATCTTTGCAATCCTTGGAGACTTTTCTCCAATAAAGTTGCTTATAACAATTTTATTTCCATCTTTTTTAACACTTATTGGATAATGACTATATATTATCTTTAACTTATATCTATATCCTTTAGTTACTCCGGTTATCATGTTATTAACATGTGCAATAACAGTTCCCACAACAGCTTTTTTCTTAGCATCAGCAAAGAAAACCTCTGCAATTAATTTTTTCTCTTCTAGCCTTAAAGTTAGATCCTTAATATGAGAAAAATCTCTCTCAAGCTCTCCTTTAGGCCCTTTTACCTTTATCTTCTTCCCATCTATTTTAATATCTATGCCATCGGGAATTTCTAGTTCCCTTATTGCGTGAACTTCTTTTGCCAATGTTAGCACCTGCTTTCCTGCACTTCAATCAGAGAACAAACGCGTATATAAAGATTTTAAGCTTTTTCAACCTTCTCTCTGACTACCTCTAATAGTTCTTCCTTTTTTATGACTTTGTATCCTAATTTTGGCTTTTTGAACTTTCCTATAATAATAATTCTATCTGGATCTTCTTCTGCTTTTGAATTAAATAACCTTACTTTATAATACCCTCTTTTTCTTCCCATATAAATGTAGGCAAATTTTGTATTCTTACTGCCCATATTTATCACCCTTAGTTTATTAATATTTTTGCCTTTTTAAACTGTTTCTAAGTTTTTTCCTTTTATATAATAGCTGCTTAATTTGTACTAATCTTTAAGGTAGCTATGAAAAAATTTACATTTCACTTATCATATCAGCATATGTTTTTGCAATAACCTCTCCTTTTATATTAAGTTTATCCAATGCTTGTTTAATATCTTCCTCTTTTGAGTTTTTCGATTCTATTTCTATAAAGCATCCTAAATTATCAACAAAATCTAAAGAAACTTCTACATTACCAAAATCGTAATATTTTCTTCTCTTCTTAACTTTAACCCCTATAGAAAATCCTAGTTTAGCAAACAAAGGCATAGGATCTTCTTTAGTTTCAACTGTTATCTCTTCTCTCGATTTTATTGGATTATCCTTATTTCCCCTTTTGCTCTTATAAGTTATTGTTTCTGGCTTATTGTTAACATATCTTATCCTTATGGCTTCATCATTTTCCTTCATATCTTTACATGGATGATTTAAATAAAGGTCAAGTTCCTCTTTTTCACCGGAAAACTTTGCATTAAGTTTTTTTAAGTCATTTTCAATATTTTGAATTTCATTACAATCAACTTTTATTTTTATTTCAATTTCTAAGTTTTTGCTACTCAAATTAAACGCCATTAAATATAAAAATGAGAAAGATTAAAACTGTTTTTTGTGGATTTTAATAAAAAATTACTGAAGAGCTATTTTCTTTAATTGTTGCGAAATCCTTTCATACATCATTATTACATCTTTAGTTAAACTTGGAGGAACTCTCTTTAAAGCCATCTCAAAATGTCTAAACTCTACTGGCGAAACCTCTAATTTTTCTCTTAATTTTAACATAACAGCTTCTCTTACAACCGCTGCAATATCGGCTCCTGTATAACCATCTGTTATCGATGCTAGTTTATCTATAGATACATCATTTGACAATGGAACTCTCTTTAAATGTATTTTGAATATTTGCTTTCTAGATTCAATATCAGGAGGTGGAACATATATAAGCCTGTCAAATCTTCCTGGCCTTAGCAATGCTGGATCTATTATATCTGGCCTGTTTGTAGCAGCTATAACTACAACGTTAGACAAAGGTATCATACCATCCATTTCAGTAAGCAATTGGTTAACTATTCTATCAGTAACCCCAGATGTATCGCTCTTAAATCCTCTTGCAGGAGCTATTGAATCTATTTCATCAAAGAAAATAACTGTGGGTGCTACTTCTCTTGCTCTTTCAAATATTTTTCTAACTGCTTTTTCGCTTTCTCCTACCCATTTGCTTAAGACTTCGGGTCCTCTTATTGTTATAAAGTTTGCACCACTTTCTGTTGCAACTGCTTTTGCTAATAATGTCTTACCTGTTCCTGGAGGACCATATAGTAAAATACCCTTTGGTGGCTCAATACCCATATCGCTAAATACCTTGGGATATTTCATAGGCCATTCTACTGATTCTTTCAATTCTTGTTTTACATTCTCTAATCCTCCAATATCTTCCCAATGTACTTCTGGAATCTCTACAAATATTTCTCTTATTAATGAAGGTCTGATAGATTTCATAGCCTCTGTAAAGTGTTTCATTGAAACCTCAAGACTCTTTAATAGATCTGGTTTGATTACCTCATTTTTAGATAAATCAACCTTTCCACTTGCCATAAATTCTCTTAATGCAGCCATAGCAGCTTCCTTAACTAAAGCAGCTAAATCTGCTCCTGTATAGCCATTTGTTAATTCTGCGATTTTTTCTAATTGAACATCTTTAGCTAAAGGCACATTTCTTGTATGTACTTTAAGTATTTCTATTCTTGCTCTCTTATCAGGAGGCCTTATTTCTATTTCCCTATCAAATCTACCAGGTCTTCTTAAAGCAGGATCTAAGTCATCTGGTCTATTAGTTGCGCCAATAACTATAACTCTACCTCTTTCTTGCATACCATCCATTAATGTTAAAAGTTGAGCAACAACTCTTTTTTCTACTTCTCCAGTTACTTCTTCTCTTTTAGGAGCTATGGCATCTATTTCATCTATGAATATTATTGAAGGAGCGTTTTCTTGTGCCTCTTTAAATACCTCCCTTAATCTTTCTTCGCTTTCTCCATAAAACTTGCTCATAATTTCTGGCCCATTAATTGTTGTGAAATAAGCTCCTATTTCATTTGCTAAAGCTTTTGCTAATAATGTCTTACCTGTTCCTGGAGGACCATATAGTAAAATACCCTTTGGTGGCTCAATACCAAGTCTTTTAAATACCTCTGGGTGCCTCATAGGAAGCTCTGCAATTTCTCTTATCCTTTCTTTAGCTTCCTCCAAGTCTCCAATATCTTCCCATGTTACCCTAGTTGTTCTATGAATTGGAAATTCATTTTCCTTTACGGGCTCCTTTCTTAATTCAACAATAGTCCTATCGGTTACATAGACATTATCAACAGGTTTTGTTTGAACAACAACTAATGGAATTTCACCTTGAACTAAAACAAGTTCTCCTTGTGTTAAAGGCTTTCTAATAAATTCTTCTTTTATATCAGATGGAGATAGATAAAAATCTATGGTAAACGGTTCAGTTTTTTCTAATGGAGCAAAAACAATTTTTTCAGCTGGTTTAACATTTTCTGCTTTTTCTACATCTACATAGTCGCCAACACTAACTCCTAACGACCATCTTAAATAGCCATCCATTCTAATTATACCTGTATCTTCATCTTCAGAATGTAATGGCCATACAACAGCTATTACTTGGCTTTTTTGGCTCTTTACTTTTACAAAGTCTCCAGTTTCTATGTTTAATTTTTTCATAGTTGATTGATCAATTCTTACTATTTTTCTTCCAGGCGTATCAGTTCTATACGCCTCAGATACCATTAATGACACGTTTTCAGACAACATTTGTCACCATTTTTCTATTAACCTCAAAGGTTATAAATATGAATAATTACATAATGGAAATAATTTAAAATCAAAAGAAGAGGATTAATTTTAAGGATTAGAATTACTGACTTATCTCCTTTAATATTTCCTTTGCTACATCATCTATCAAGCTTTGACCTGATGGAGATAATCTTCTACCCTTACCAGGTATTGTAATAATAAAACCTGCTTGCTCTAATTGTTGCAATATAGTTCTTATTATGCTTCCAGAGCCCTTTTCGAAATGAGGAGGTCTGCTTCCATTTCTTTTTTTACCCCCATACATTGTTCTTAAAGTACCTACACCCAAAGGCTCTTCCGCAAGACTTATTTTCCTTAACAAGGATGCAGCCCTTATGTACCACCAATCTTGATCAACAGGGGGTTTTTCTTTAAATACTCCAGTTTTTGCATACATAGCCCATGAAGGTGGCTCTATTTTCTGAACTTTCTTTAAGCTTTCAGCCAATTTGGCTATGAGCTTATCTGCTGGAACTTCCTTAGCTGAAACCATTTTTTCTACCCCTCTATTTTTTTACAGCACGCTTTATATATGAATTACTCCCTTATATATTATAACTAAGCTATTATCTAAAAGAGGTTATTCTATAATTTAAATTCTTAAGATTTCATAATTAGAATAAATGAATAGATTTAATTGCAAGGAAGCAAAAGGATAATTATAACATTTGACAAAAGAATTTTAGACAACTTATCTTTACTAACATACAAAATATCGTTTGTTCTTAGATATTCATTCTAATCATTTCATGAAATTTAATAGCCATATCTAGAGACTTTTTGCTCATTTACAAAGATTTACTTATTCTTGTGACGTCATAGGTGCAGTAGAGAATAACAAAATAAGCCTCACATTTAAGATTTGTTCTGTGAAGCTTAAAGCAATGCTCCCATCGCAGCATAAGCAGTTGAGCAAATAATTTATTCTATAAATCCTCATAAACTTTTCATCTAAACATAAATATTTTGGATCCTATTGCCGCGCATTATATCAGAAACCTAATTGTGTTGTATTATGTATTACTTTAACCTAGAAACTTTAGAAAACTCTTATGAGAAGCTGATCGTTACTTACAAGTATACTATAAATATAATTTCATTTGATTAAGTGGGCCCGCGGGGACTTGAACCCCGGACCTCCGCCGTGTGAGGGCGGCGTCCTAACCAAACTAGACTACGGGCCCTATTTATAAAAACAAAGGCATGATATAAAAAATATTTTTATTAAGTCTTCTATGTGTATTTTTATTCATAATTTATAATTAAGGATTTAATATTTCTCAATTCATTTATATAATAACTTTAACGTAATATTTATTCATATTTATAGCCCTTAAATATTCATTAATTATTTGAAAACAATTTAAAAAAGGTGCTAAAATTTGTCAAAGGAAAAAAACGTTGAAGAACAAATAACAATAGAAATGCCATGCGAAGTAGCAGCTAGAATAATAATACCATCAATAAGAGCTTCTGTAGCTTATATTCTGGTTAATGAATTTAAGTTATCAAAATATACTGCCGCAAGATTGCTTGGATTAACTCCTGCAGCAATAAACAATTACATTAGTGGAAAAAGAGGAGATAAATATATGAAAATGCTTACCGAGGATGAAAAATATTTAAGCAAAGTAAGAGAAGCAGCAAAATTGATACTAATATACCAAGGAAAGCATGGAGAATCAATAGATGAATTTATGAAAAAATATCAAATAGCTATGTGCAGCATATGTAGTGAAGTGAATGAAGTTGCACATAAGTATGGATGTCCATATAAGCATTAGAGAAAATATTCTAATCAAATAATGATTTATCAATAATTTATCAATAATTTTATTGCTAGAAATTGTGGGAAATTAAAAGAAGTTTTAAACATAAAAATATCTATTTATTAAAACAAAATTCATATAAATTATTATGCATTACAAATTTATTTGAAGGGATGGCAAATGGAAAAAAATTCGATAAAAATATTCTTTGAACCAAATAGTGTAGCAATAATTGGTGCATCACCAAAAAAGGAAAATCTTGGTAGGGTAATACTTGATAGCATGCAGAAAAATTATAAAGGAAAACTTTATGTTATAAATCCAAATTATGACGAAGTCCAAGGAGTAAAATCATATAAGTCTATATTAGATATAAATGATGACATTGATATAGCTGTAATAGCGGTTGATGCAAAAAGAGTTCCAGACTTAATGATAGATGCTGGGAAAAAAGGAGTAAAGGGCGTGATAATAGTAAGTGGAGGTTTTGCAGAAACTGATTCTGAATTAGGCTACAAACTTCAAGAAGAAATCATAGAAATAGCAAATAAATATAACATAAGAATACTGGGGCCAAACTGTATTGGTGTTTACAATTCATTTAAAGGTGTAGATACATTTTTCCTACCTTATGAAAGAATGAGAAGGCCCAGAAATGGATCAATATCAATTATAAGTCAAAGTGGTGCGTTATTAGCTACATTAATGGATTGGGCAGCATCAAAAAACATAGGAATAGGTAAAGCGATAAATTTTGGTAATAAAGCAGATATAGATGAAATTGATTCCTTAGAATATTTAGGTAAAGATGAAGAAACTAGAGTAATATTAATGTATCTTGAAGGCATTACCCCTGGAAAAGGCTATCAATTTATTGAAACAGCAAGAAAGGTCACATCGGTTTATAGAAAACCTATTATTTTAATCAAAGGAGGTAAGACATCAAGAGGGGCAAGCGCAGCAAAGAGCCATACAGCCTCTTTAGCCGGCTCATATGAAATATTCAAAGCAGTATCTAAACAAGCAAACATAATTATGGCAAATGATTTGGAAGAATTATTTGATATTGCAAAAGTTATGTCATTTAATTTAACTCCAAAAGGCAATAGGGTTGGAATAATAACAAATTCAGGAGGTCATGGAGTAATAGCAGCTGATACTTTAATTGAAAATGGATTATCTGTTCCCGAAATTTCTGAAAAAATAAAGGAAAAACTTAAAGAAATATTTCCTCCAAGAGTTTCATTACATAACCCTATAGATTTTACAGGAGATGCCAAACCAGATTATTATAAGTATGTATTAGAACTCTTATCAGAAAACGATGAAGCTGATATGTTTTTAATAATAGCATTAGTTCAACCACAAACAATGGATTTATCAATTTCAGATGTTATATTTGATTTCTCACAAAAGCATTTTGATAAACCTATTGCCATTGTAACTATAGGTGCCGAAATGGGAGAAAAATTAAAATTAATGCTTGAAGAAAAAGGGGTTCCAGTTTTTGAATTTCCTGATAGAGCTTCTAAGGCTTTAGCAAAGCTTTATGAATGTAGAAAATGTTCAACAAAAAATTTTGAAAATTGTTATAGAGCTTCTATAAGTCAAGAATCTATAAACAAGGCTAAAGAAATTATTAAAAACGCCTTATCCCAAAATAGAAGCAAGCTTTTAGAAAACGAGGCACTTGATTTATTAAATGTGATTGGAATAAATACAGCAAAATACTGTGTTTTAGAAAATTATAACATGATTAATTCATGCATTAAGGAAATTAACTTTCCAGTAGCAATGAAAGTGATTAGCGAAGATATAATTCATAAATCTGATGTTGGAGGAGTTATATTAAACATAAACAATGAAGAAGAACTAATAGAAAGCTATAAAAGCATTATAAAAAACATAAACTATAGGCTACCCCAAGCTAAGATAAAGGGAGTAATGATCCAAGAAATGGTAAAGCAAGGTAATGAAATTATCATTGGTAGTAAAGCTGATGAGAATTTCGGCCCTGTAGTAGTGTTTGGTCTTGGGGGTATATATACTGAGGTTATAGGCGATGTCTCTATGAGGGTATCTCCAATAACAGATTGTGATGCTAGAGAGATGATAGATGAGATTAAAAGCGTAAAAATTTTAGAAGGTTACAGGGGCCTAGAACCTGTTGACAAGAGAGCTGTGGCAGAGGCTATAATGAGGGTTAGCGAGCTAATGCTCGCTGTGCCGGAAATATCTGAGATGGATATAAACCCCCTAATAGCCTCTAGCATAGGCGTGAAAGCGGTAGATGCAAGGGTAATATTGAAGAGGTGATATGTTTGGTAGATTCGGATCAAGTTCAACAAAATTCCCAGCAACAAAGCAACTCAAAATCTGATGAAGAGAATTTTTTAAAGCATATTGATGAATTAAGGGATAAAATTTTAGAGGTAAAAAATCAGAGAAGACAATTAATTGAAGAAATTAAATCCTTAAGAGATAAGAGAAGACAATTAATTGAAGAAAAGAAACAGCTTATTGATAGATTTAAAACACTAAGAGATCAAAGAAAGAAGATTTTAGATGAGCTTGCTAAACTAAAGGAAGAAAGAGAAACATTAAGCAAAGAATTTAAGAACAAATTAGAACAGCTAAAAGAAGCCCATAACATAACTCAAAAAGAAGGCGATGTTGCAAAACTAAGCCTAAGAAAAATACAAAAAAGAATGGAAGAATTGGAGTGGAGACAACAAACTAGCGTATTAACGCCAGAGGAAGAAAAAAGGCTTGTCGAAGAAATAGACAAATTAGAAGAATTAGCAGAAAGAGTTAGAAAAGCAAGAGAAGAAGAAGTTTCAATATTAGAGCTCGAAGCTGATGTAAAAGGTTTAAAACTCAAATTATCAGAAGCTATAAATAAAATAAAAGAATTAAGAGAAAATGCGGGAAGATTAAAAGCAGAAATATCTTCGCTTAATCCTAAAATAGATGAATATAACAAAAACATAGATTCATTAGGTAATGAAATACAACAAAAGAGCCAAGAAATTGAAAACTTAACAAAGCAATTAGATGAATTATATCAAGACTATAGAAATACAATGCTAAAGTTAAAGGAAATGAAGCTTGCAAAACAACGTGGGATAGAAGTTAATCTATTAGAGCAAAAGAGAAAAGAAATAGAAGAAAAACAAAGGAAGGGAGAGGCTTTAACATTAGACGAGCTAAGGATATTATATGGAGATTTAGATAGCATATAAAATGCAAAAAAATATCTATTATGAATTCATTTCATTTACGTGTAATACAAAATATTCAATGCCATTAGGAATTTTATTTAAAGATAAACCTAAATTTTATGTTTATAAAACGACAAGGCTTTCAAAAATTTTAAAAGATGGAAGTACAATTTACTTACTTTCTCCAAACGATCCTTTAATATATCTAAAAAGTTTAAATCATGAGATTGAAAACGAAATAAATTATGTAAATGGCTGTCCAGTTTTAGATGATTTGGGAAGCATTTATTTATGCTTTTCACATTTTCTAAAAGAAGATGAAAATGGCATAGAGTTTGAATGTGAAAAATTTGAAAAAATAAAAGGAGAAAACTTGCCATATACTAGAGTTTATGGTTGTCTCGTAGAAATGCTTGTTTTATTAACAAAAATAGAAGCAAATATTATAGAGGATTGGTTTTTAGATTATGCAAAAGGGCTAAAATGGTGCGTTGAAAGAGCATCAAAAATGGATGAAAAATATGTCAGAATATCTGATGAAATATTCAAGAGAATTGAAAGATATGTTTATCAGAACCGATAAAATAATAGATATATATAGAGATTATGTGGAACCAGTTTTTAAATATCCAAGGCATAGAGAATTGGAATCCTCAATGGAAATTTTACCAAAAATTTGCGATAGAAATTTCTTTATCAATTTAAATAATATATTTAAAAAAATAAATAATTCTAAAATATGCATAATTGGTCCTGGTAAAATAGACAATATAGATAATTGCAGCATCTTTGCTGGCCCCGAAGGAGGTTTAATAAATGCATTAAAAAATAATATAAAATTTCTTTATGTTGCTGGTGATCTAGATTTATCATTAAAATTGTTGGGTGAAATAGAATTTTTTTCAAAATATATATTCCTCCATGTACATGGAGATAATTATACAAGGCTAAGAAATGCTAATAACATTAATAATAAGGACAATATAATTTATACAACTCAAGTAATAACACCTTATTGCGCTTTACCTATTGGAACGTTTACAGATGGGGATAGAGCAATAACATTATCAATGATATTTAATGCAAAAAGAATAGAAGTTTACGGCTTTGACTTTAATAAAGTCGTTTGCTATCATAAAGACTATTGTTTCGAAGAAAAAATAGAGAAGCTTAACATAGCTAAAGAAATAATAAAAATAGCTGCAGAAAAACTTAATTATAATATAAGTTTTTGTGATAAAAAAATTACATTTATCAACAATAATTCATAAATAAAAGCATAGATACATAATAAAACTATGGGGATAAATAGTGTTTAAAATTAAAATGAAAGGATTTAAAGAATTGACGAAGGTTGATGACGCACTTAACGTTTTACTTAGTAATTTAGTTAAGCCAAATATTGATTATGAAGAAATAAATATAGAAGATGCTTATGGCAGAATTGCTTATGAAGATGTAAAATCAAATGTAAATATACCTCCGTATGATAGAAGTGCTGTTGATGGCTATGCTGTAATTTCATCAGATACCGTTGGAGCATCGATAACTAATCCGATATCATTAAAAGTTGTTGGAGAAATAAAAGCTGGAGATGACCCTAAAAAAATTGGAGAAATAAATAAAGGAGAAGCTATGATAATATATACTGGTGCACCAATACCAAAAAATTCTGATGCTGTAGTTATGGCAGAAGATGCAACTTATAAGGGTGATATTGTAGATATTAATAAACCTGTTGCACCTTATCAAAATGTATCAAAAAGAGGAGAAGATTTTAGTGAAGGCAAAACAATTATAGCAAAAAATACTTTTATTAGACCATGGCATATTGGGGCATTAGCATCAGCTGGAATAAAAAAGATTAAGGTACAAAGACTTTTAAATATAGCAATATTATCAACAGGAGATGAAATTGCTGAACTTAATGAAAATGCTGAAGGCAAAATAATAAACAGCACAAAACCTCTACTCAAATCAATGCTCAAATCCGTTCAATGCAATCCGATAGATTTAGGAACTGTTAATGATGATGTAAAATCTATTCAAGAAAAGATAAGATTGGGTTTACAAATAGCAGACATAGTAATTACAACAGGAGGGACAAGTGTAGGAAATTATGATTTAGTAATAGATGCAATTTCTACAATAGAAGGATCTAAAATATTATTTAATGGAGTTAGAATGAGACCAGGAAAGCCTACAAGCGGGGCTGTTGTTAATGGGAAACCAATAATAATGGTTTCAGGTTTCCCTGTTGCAGCAATAACAGCTTTTTATGCATTTATTCTCCCAACAATAAATTTCCTCAGAAATACCAAAGAAGAACCTGTTCCAAAAATTAAAGGTAAAATAACAAGAAGAATTGCAAATATAGCTGGTGTTAAAACATATCTTAGAGTTAAGGTAAGAAAAGAAAATGATAAAACATATGTTGAACCATTAGCAATAACAGCTTCAGGCGTGCTATCGACGCTAACAGAAGCAAATGGATTATTAATTATACCTGAAAACGTTGAAGGTTATGACGAGAATGATGAGGTTGAGGTTACCGTAATATCGCCAATAGATTCATGAGCTCTTAAATTGTTTACATGTCTCAATCAAAACCTCATATGGTGCATTACTTCTAAATCCAATACTTGAAAAAGTTGATCTAGTTGCTTTATAACCTTTATCTTCCAATGCTGATATAAATTTAATTATGGATGGCATGTTTACTTTTTGCATTTGACAAATTGTGTCGAGCCTTTGATAATAATAATTTTGAAGTTCAATTTCATTTAAATATGTTTTAATAAACTTTTCAATTCTTTCATATGTTCCTACATATGAATATTCTTTTAATTTATTATTAATACTTTTTAAAAATTCTAAATCACTGATATTTCCATTCCATACAGGTCCATAATGATTATCACATTTCATTAATATCCCATTTTCATATTTGTAATAGCCTATATTTTTATCTAGCATTTCTTCAGAATTTTTTGCCCCTCTATCTATTAACAAATATGCTCTTGCATAATGATCAACACTATAAGTCATAAGAGGTTTTATTACCTTATCATAAGAGGCCGCTACATAGGCTATAAATGCTAATAAGACTCTCAACGCTATTTCTCTATAATGCTTGGTATTAATTAAATTTACCCTATATTTTCTCTTCGCAGCGATATACTTTGAACCTCCTAATACAGCTAAATCTGTTGCAGTCAAAGCAAGTAAGGTTCCTTTTGATGATACAGAAATAGCAGTATCAATAAAAGGTAAAATACTTCCAAAAGGATCTAAATCTATTATATTAATAATACGATTTTGCTCAAATCTAATAGATCTCATTAAGCTATTTGCATCTCTATTATACGCTTCAATATTTTTAACTTTATTTAATTCAATATTTTTATTCATTATATTATACGCATCTTTATCTATATCATTAATTATAACTTTAGATATATTGTTAATTTCTAGTGAATATCTTATTCCTCTTACTCCAGTCGCAGATAATGGATCTATACCTAAAACCTCTTTTCCAGGCCAATATAATTCAATAAAGGTATTTACGGTTAAAACAGATAAATCTCTATTAAATTCCATAATAGGATTATAAAACACTTCTAAATGAGAAGGTTCTATAATCCCTTTTACTATTTGTGCATTTCTCGTATCTGGAATATATATGAGTGCTTTTCCTTCTTTAATAACAGAGAGCTGCATCTCTTATCATCTTTGCATATTGGTCAACTTTTTCCATATATTTATTCCTATTTCCAAAATTAAGTTCTATAATTTCTCTTTTGCTTAATAAATTATAAATATCAGGCCTTAATTCTTTAAGCCTATAATAGAATGTTATTATATAAGGCTTTTTATCGATCATATTTTTTAATAATTTGCCAAAATCATTAATTTTTAATTCCATAGGGCCGATTTCATCGATAACTATTACATCAGAATCATTTATGTTTTTTAAAATATTTATAATAAAACTAAAAGATTCTTCATTTAAATAATAGCTTCCTACTTTTATTTTACCATTAATATTTTTAGATGCTAATATAACTTGCCTATTGTTTGATAAATCGTTAACAACAAAGCCTATTCTATTATTTCCCTCTCTTATTTCCTTAGTTATAAAACCTTTAATTTTACAATGAAAAGACTTTAATTTTTCTACCAATAATAAAGCATATGTTGTTTTACCAATTCCAGGCCTGCCAGTAATTGAAATACCTATTTTATTTGTTTCCTCATTTGTTTCCAAAACTATCCCTAAGAAATTCTATGAACTCCTCAAGCGTTAAAGCTTTAGCTTTTTCAATTTCAAGCTCTTTGATCAAATTCTTATCACTGCTTACAACATAAGATTTAGAATTTGTTGTATCGCTAAGTTTCTCTAAATTCTGGGCTTTTGCAGATAAAGCAGATGCGCCTTCCTTTCCATGCCTAACTATAATTAATAGTCTATTTCCTTTATTATTCTTTGCTCCAATATCTAATACTGTTCTTTTTGCATGGTATGTTATAAAGCCTAATTCTTTCAATTGATTTGATATAATTCTTTCTTCCACTACATCTACAGGTTGATCTTCGATCTGAATGTTTTCTAAATTTTCTCCACTAAAAATATCTATTGGCTTAAGTATCTCATCTCCAAAAATATCAACAAGTTTTTCTCCAAGCTCGGCAGAAGGTTCTATAGTTCCTCTTTCATATTCATAAATTGACCTTCTAGAAACATGAAGCAAAGAAGCGACTTCCCCCAAGCTCATATTTCTTTCTAATCTTTTCTCTTTTAATTTTTCAGGATCAATTTTTACTTTAAAGCTCTCTTTATCTTGAAATATATAAACGTCATTATTTTCTAATGCAGATATTAACGTTTCAAGTTTTACTGCTTTCGCTCCATTCTTTTCATAAACTATCCCATCTATCATTAAAATTCCTTTATTTTTTTCTGATATTATTATAGATGGAATGTTCAATCTTAAAGATAAACCTAAAAGTTCTTCAATTTCACCTTTAGATACCTCTTCCAAATCATGGGCAACCTTAATCAAAAGAAATTTACCATTATCTAACTGAACTGCTAAATCAATGCTTCTTCTATTCATACTTCTAGGATAGTCAAGTACTTCTATACATTTAGATTTATTATACAGCTCTGCTATTACCTTATACAAAAAATCCCTAGCCTTTCTATCTGACATCTGATTTCCTCCATTATATCTTTTATTTATGCCCCTTTATCCAAAACTATAATGGTATCATTTAGAATTTAAATATTTTTAGTATAAATTCCTTATATAATATAATAAAATATATTTATTTAATAATCAGTAAAAACTCCTGCAAAAGATTCTGGCTCATTTTTACTAAATATTTCTATATTATCCTTTACATTATTTAATGAATCATTGCTTATATTTTCTAAAACTAAGTCCACTATCTTATTAACAATATAATCAATATTTTCTTCGTTATTTACTATCAATTCATTATGGCCAACCCTTATTTTTGGCATTTCATCAGGCATTCCTAGAGAACTAAGAGAATTAACTACCTCAACAAAAACTGTTGTTGAATATTCATGCCTTAATATATCAGCCGCTTTAAATGCTGCCTTTATCGAAGTACCATCATCAAACATATCTGATGAAATAACTATTATCGTATTCAAATTAACCCCCTGACCCGAACCTATTCCTTTATCACTGAATGTAATACGTACTTTCTGTAATATATATGGAATAGCATAGTATGACTAAAAGTATGTAAATAGAAATTTTATTAGAAAGTGATATACGACATAATAAATAGAATTACTTAAAATATTAGGTAAACATTACAAACTTTAAAAGATCTAATAAACAAAAATTATTTAGTTTATATTAAAAATAAATTATATTAAAAGATTTAATAAATTGGAATATTTTCCATCCAACAAATCTAAACCATAGCCATATTGCACTTTTTGATATTTCTTTCTAAATTCTTTTACATCATCTCTTACTTTGCTTATATCTTCTTTTTTAATAGCAATTCTTTCCATGAATTCTGCTATTTGATCCATTTCATCTTCTTTCATGCCAAATCTTGTCATTTCTTGAACTCCAATTCTTAATCCGCTTGGATTTTGTACTGCTTCTGGAGGATCATGAGGTAGCAAATTCTTATTCAATATTATATTCCCATCTTCTAACATTTTAGCGATTTTAGCCCCTCCACCTTGAGGAGAAACGTCTACAAGCACTTGATGGCTCATTGTATAGCCCAAATGCTCACCTATTACTTTAAACCCTCTTTCAGCTAAAGATTCTGCTAGCTTTTTAGCATTCTTAGTTATTTGTTTAGCATACGCTTCTCCAAATTCTATCATTTCAAGTGCTGTTACTGCAGTTGCAGGTAATCTATGAAGATGATGGTTACTTAAAAACCATGGAAATATTGTTTTTCCAACTTCTTTGTATAAATCTTTATCTTTAAAGGCTATAATGCCACCTTGAGGTCCAGGGAAGGTTTTATGCGTAGAAGAAGTCATAACATCTGCTCCATAATCTAAAGGATTCCTCCATGCATTTCCTACAATTAAGCCTAGGACATGAGCAGCATCATAAACAAGTTTTCCATTAACTGAGTGTATAGCATTAGAAATTTCCTTTACTGGATGAGGGAATAAATAAACACTCCCTCCTAATACTGCAAATTTAGGCTTAACTTGATCAATAACCTTAACTGCTTTGTCTATATCAACATTCATTCTTTCTTCATCGTAAGGTAGTTCTATTTGTTTAATTCCTAAAGCTCCTAATGTACCAAACTTAGTATGACTTACATGTGCTCCTGCTTGAACTGGAGCGATAACTGCTTGTTCTCCAGGCTCGGCTAAAATTCTAAAAACAGAGGCATTTGCTATAGTTCCACTAATTGGCCTTATATCTACCATGTCCGTATGTAAAAGTTTCCCCATTAATTCATTTGCCATTACTTCTAGTTCATCTGAATACTTTGTACCTTGATAATATCTTTTAAATGGTTTCCCTTCAGCATATCTATTCATAAAATCACTTACATAAACTGTTAAAGCTAAAGGACTCATAATATTTTCACTAGCTATTAAATTAATTGTTTCTTTAACTCTCCAAATATTTTGTAAATTAGTAAATTCTAAAATCTTATCAATATATTCCTTATTCATGATACTCGCCATTTATAATTTATTAATATAAGGATTAAATATTTTTATAATCAAAGCTTAAATATTTAACTATTTAATATTTGCTCTTGTGTTATAAAGTTTTTGCTAAAAAATAAAATAAGTTTAATATAACAAAAACCATAGTTTAATAATGCAAAAATTAAACTTTTCTATAAATCGCATTATTCTTCTCTTCTTATAAATAACCTATTTGGCGTTCCCCTTCTTTTTTCAATGTACCCTTTAGCATGAGATATCAAGTGATTCATTAAATCAGATTCATTGAAAAAATAAGATGACTTACATATTGGACAAAC
>DAXV01000020.1:0-19316 GCA_002506595.1 Acidilobaceae archaeon UBA158 | reverse complement strand
TCTACTAACTCTTTTTCGTTTTCTTGCTGACTATTTTCCATTTTTATTACCATCTCTTTTATGCCAAACAGAATACTTAACTTTTTATAACCTTTTTTATTCCTATTTAATAAAATTGTTTTTAGCTTAATTATTATTTATATTAAATATGATCTAATGTTTCGCTCAATTGTCTTAAAGTCTCCGATGCATTTTTTAATGCAACCTTTCCATCTTCAGTTATCTCATATGAGCCATTTTCTGTTTTTTTAATCAAACCTTCTTTTTCTAAACGATACATAACAGTATATAATGTAACAGTAGGAGGATTAAAATGAAATGTTTCCTTTATTTTCTTTTTAACTTGATAAGGATATGTTGATCCTCTAGCTAAAACTGCTAATACATAAATCCATAGTGTGTGCACTGTGACATTTTTAATTAATCTTGCCATTGCCTTACTTATTTTTTGTTCTCCAGACATTTTTGCACCCGTCTTATTTTTTTATTTCTAGGTTAAAATTTTATTGGCAAATTTATTTTTAAATTCAAAATGACCAAATAAATTAAATGCGCGGGGGTGCCCGAGCCTGGCCAAAGGGGACGGGNNCCGTTGGCGTAGGCCTGCGTGGGTTCAAACCCCACCCCCCGCATAATTTTATACATTAAATTCATAAAAAAATAAATATAGGTTTTATATTCTTTAATTTTGAGGAGATATATATGCGTAATATAAATAATAAAATAGATCTTTTAAAAGAGTCTCCAACCAGAAAAATAGATGCTATAAGAGAAAAATTAAAAAAAGAAAATAAAGATATTATTATCTTTTCAGCCGGACAGCCAAGTATTCCACCTCCAATAGAAATTAGAGAACTTATGGGTAAACTATTGAAAGAAGAATCCATGAACCTTTATGGTTATACACCTAGCCAGGGAATATTGGAATTAAGAGAGGCAGTATCTGATGATCTTAAACTTCTCGGAGGATTAGACGTAAATCCTTCAAATATCGTTATAACTGCAGGTGGACAAGCAGCAATGTTTTCAACTTTAGCAACCATACTAGAGCCTGGAGATGAAGTAATTTTATTTGACCCCACTTACTTTGGATATAAACCTTTATTAGATTATAATGGAGCAAAAATTATTAGGCATTATGTAAACATGGAAAATGAGTTCCAACCTAATATTGATGATATAGCAAACATTATTTCAAAGAAAACTAAAGCAATAATCTTGGTAAGCCCTGACAACCCGACTGGAAGAATTATAGATCATAAAAGTGCAAAGGGATTAGCGGAATTAGCTATAGATAACGATATTTGGATAATTAATGATGAAGCATATAAAACGTTGATCTATGAAGGAGAACATGAATTTTTATATAAATATGCGCCTGATAACGTTATATCTATAAATACTTTTTCTAAAGATCCATCAATACCCGGATGGAGGTTAGGTTATATTTATGGCTCTAAGAATGTAATTGATAAAATAAAATTAGTTAACGAGGAAATGGTATATTGCCCTCCTTCATTTGCACAACATATGGTTACAAAATATTTAAGATCTGACATAAGGTTAAAATATATAAAAGATGTAGTCAATGAATATAGGAAGAGAAGAGATATAATGATAAATGCTATTGAGAAGAAAATTCCAAAAGCAAAATATACGATACCAAAGGGTTCAATGTTTGTATTTGTAGATCTAAAAGAATATATAAGTGATGCAGAAGAATTTTCAACAAATTTATTAGAAAAATATCAAGTAGCATCAGTTCCTGGAAATTATTTCAGCGAAAAATACTTATCTTCGTTAAGGCTTTCATTTGTTGCAGAAAAGCCTGATAGAATAGAAAAAGGAATAGAAGTTATATCAAAAGCATTAGAATAATTTTTTATTTAAAAACAAAAATTAATAAGGAGAAAATAATAATATCTAATAGAGGCAGGCGGGTAATTTTAATGGTTACAAACATTGAAATAAGCGGGTACAGTGAAAATGCATTAGATGCCTTAGTTAAAGCAGGTGTTTATTCAAATAAAACTGAAGCAGTTAGAGAAGCTATTAGAAGATTTATAGATAGTTTTGATATGAAGGAAATAGCGTTTAGGGCTTATAAAGAGGGTAAGATAAGTTTTCAATTAGCTGTAGAAATAAGCGGTATGGGTATTGAGGAAGTTATATGGTATTTTTTAAAGAAAAATACCTCCCCAGAAATAGGCGTTATGGATATAAACGAGGTTAATGAAAATGTAGAAGAAATAGATAAAAGAAACTCTTTAGTATTTGATTTATCATCAACATATACAATATTAGAATTAGATAAAATTGATTTAATTAAAAAATTTGACAAAAAATTATTAATAAGTAAGGAAACAAATAATTCAATTAGATCTCTAATAATGAGATATTCCAAAATAAGAGGTTCACTAGTTTACCTAGGAAATTATGATATTATACAGGTAAAAAATCCTCTCAATGAATTTGCTAGAAAAAATGGTATAACCTTACAAGAAGCTGAGGCAATTAGTATATCGAAAAAAGAAAATGCAATATTTGTTTCTGATGATATTAGAACTAGGCAAACTGCAAAAAGCAAAGGCATTATAAGTGTTCCCACCCTTTCTCTATTTACATATTCTAAAAAAGTTAATTTAATAGATGAAAAGCAATTTAATGAAATCATAGCCAAGATGGGTACTATTCCTTTAATTATTCCTCCGGAGCTCTTTGCTTAGAAGTGGGAAAAAGCTTAAATTATTAAAAATCTAACAATCTAATATGGCGGTAAAATGTTTATTAATATCTATAAGAATTGCCTAATTAGCCTTTGCAATATTAGATTTCATAGCCTAGTTAAAAGAATTGTTTTAAGGACTAGGGATGAAAGGAGTTGAAGTTTATTGGAGAGGCTGTAATAATAGGGGTTGATACTAGTATAAGCATGGCAAGAAAAGATTATAAGCCTAATAGATTTGAAAACGCCAAAAGGGCAGCATCAATAATAACTAGAAGTTTGATTAGCAGAAACTTACCCACATTATTGTCATTAGCAATATTTTATAGATATTCATTCCCTTTGACAGACCTTACAGATAAGCTTGAAATTATAGAAAAGGCAATTTCACAACTCAAGATTATGGGAAAAGCTACTGCGCCAAGCGAGGTAATAAAAGATGCTTATTTAATACTAAGAAGTGTCAACCCTGGATATCATAAGAGGGTTATTTTAATAACTGATGCAGGCTTTAATGAAGGAATAAGCTTAGAGATGTCAGCATCATTATTATCTCTATCAGAAATAGAATTAGATATGCTAACATTTGGCCCAATACCTAAAAGCATTTCAGAGCATATAGATAAAGCAGTTAAAATTACTAATGGAGTTTGGTTACATGCGTCTAATCCAGATGAAATATTAGCTAATGCGGCAAAATTAGGGGAAATGTATCCAGATTAACTTTTATAAAGAAAATTTATTTTAATTATACTATAAATAATTATTATAATATTAATTAAATTTTTTCAATTCTTACTGCAGTTACTTTATACTCTGGAATATGGGTTATCCTATCTACATTAGGAGATACAACATAATTTATTGATTGTTCTGGAAAATGAACTGTTGCAAATACTATATTTTTTGGAACCCTATCACTGATCCTTGCTTTTATAGTGGTGCTACCATATTTGCTCGTTACCTTTACTAAATCTCCGTCTTTAATTCCTAAAGAATTTGCATTAACAGGGTTTATTTCTAATATATCTTCTTCAAAAATTACCTTATTTGGCGTTCTTCTCGTCATAGATCCCATATTAAAATGATATAAAGATCTCCCAGTTACTAATATTAATGGATATTCTTGACTTGCACTTTCTGGTGAAGGAATAAACATAACCGGCCTAAGTTTTGTCTTTTCTCCAATAGTAAATTTATCTTTGTGAAGTATTTTAATTGGTTCTTTATCTAATTCTGGTGTAGGATAAGGCAATCCACCTTGTTTTTCAAGTCTTTCGTATGTAATACCATAAACTGAAGGCCAAAGCGTTCTTATTTCATTCCAAATGTCTTCTGGTGAATCATAACTGAAATATTCCTTAAATCCTAAAGATTCTGCAAGTTTCATAACAATTTTCCAATCTGGTAGAGAATTTCCTAATGGTTCTATAACCTTATTTACTTTTTGAATTCTTCTTTCAGCATTTGTAAATGTTCCTTCCTTTTCAAATGAACTGCTAGCAGGTAAAAACACATTAGCAAACTTTGAAGTTTCATTATGAAACATATCAACCAAAACTAATAACTCTAAATTTGCCAAAGATTTTTCAGCCATTCTTCTAAAGGGATGAGACATAACTAAGTCTTCCCCAAAAATAATCAATGCCTTTAATTCTCCTCTTAGTGCTGCATCAACCATTTCTATTGCATCCAACCCAGGCTCTTCAGGAACTTTTTGTCTCCATATCTTTTCAAATCTGAATCTATTTTGATCAGATAAAGGAACTGCTCCTAACAACTTCTTAGGATGTGCCCCCATAATTGCAGTTCCTTGAACATTGTTTTTACCTCTTAGAGGCATTAAACCTGTTCCTTCCTTTCCTATATTACCTGTTATTAATGCTAGATCAATTAATAAGTAGACAATTTCTGTTCCTTGTATATGTTCAGTTACCCCAAGTCCCCAAAATATCATTGATGGTTTGTTTGATGCATATAGTCTAGCTGCTTCCCTAATTAGTTCAGCTTTAACTCCGGTTACCTGTTCTGCGAATTCTGGTGTATAATTATATGCTATTTGCTTAAATTCCTCAAAACCCTCAACCCTCTTATTAATAAAATCTTCATCTATCAGGCCTTCTGATATAATAGTATTAGCAATTGCATTAAGCAATACGACATCTGTTCCAGGCTTTAATTGCAAAAATATATCAGCATATTGAGCTATTTCTGTTCTTCTAGGATCTATAACTATTAATTTTATTTTTCCTTCGGCTGCGAGTTTCTTAACTCTAACCCCTATTACAGGATGATTTTCTGTTATATTGCTTCCAATAACTATAACAGTTTTTGTCTTATCTAAATCTTCAAACGTATTTGTTGCGCCACCAGTTCCTAAGATATCTTCAAGACCTTGAGCAGAGGGTTCATGACAAACCCTTGCACAACTATCTACATTATTTGTTTTTAACACAACTCTTGCAAACTTTGCAGCCAAATATTCTTCTTCATTTGTTATTCTTGCCCCTACTAAAACTCCTATCGCCTTAGGACCATACCTTTCCAATATATCGTTAATTTTTTGAGAAATATATGAAAGAGCTTCATCCCAACTAACTTCTTTCCATTCACCATTTTCCTTAATCATTGGATTTAAAATCCTATCTTCAGAATATACATATCCCCAAGCATATCTTCCTTTAACACATAGGTTTCCTTTATTAACAATAGATTTTTTGGAAGGCCTAATATCTATTATTTTTCCGTTTTTAGTTCCAACTTCGATTTCGCAACCAACTCCACAATATGGGCATGTTGTACTAATCCAATTCTCGGGCCATCCATTCATTATTATAGTTCTATCTTCTAATGCTCCTGTTGGACAAACATCAACGCAAAGGCCACAGCTTACGCAACTGCTATGACCAAAATCCGGACCATCAGGCCTAATTAATACTTTACTTCCTCTAAACCATGCCCTCCATACATGGTATCCTTGTATTTCATCGCATGCTCTTACGCATCTAAAACATTTGATGCATTTATTCATATCAACATAAATATATGGGTGTGATTCATCGATTAACTCCTTATTAATTTCCTTAGGTTCATAATGAATTTCATATTTGTCAAAAGCTTCACTTATTTCCTTTTCTTTTGATATGTTTCCACTTATCTGATTAGAAACTAAATCTAAAATGGTCTTTCTGTTTTCAATTATTTCTTGATCTTCAGTAACTATTGTCATCCCATCTTTTACTTTAGTCGTACAAGAAGGTAAGAGGGATCCATTTACTTTTACATAACATAACCTGCAAGACCCATAGGGCTCTAATCTCTCATCGTAGCAAAGACTAGGTATATAATAACCAAAAGATTTTAATGTTTCAAGTAGATTTGCATCTTTATCAACAAAGTATTCCTTTCCATTAACAATTATTTTTACCTTTTCCATTATTTTTCCACCTCATCTCTGAACTTATTTATTATAGATAACACAGCATCTCCAGTTCCAACACCATGACCACAAAGACTTTGAGACCTCATTACTTTAGCCGTTTTTTCTATAATATCCAATTCATCTTTATTAAGATATCCTCTTTTCTTCGCGTTTTCAACTACTGAAAGAAGTTTTTGAGTTCCATATCTGCATGGAAAGCATTTTCCGCATGATTCATATGCGGCAAAATCAACAATTTCATATAACAGATCAAGAGGGGATGTATCATTGGTAAATGCTATTACATTTCCATGACCTAAACTCGCATTAATACTCCTTAGTTCTTCTACACCAAGTTTTGTATCTAATTCATTAGGTAAAACAGGACCTGCTAATGGGCCTCCAATAACTAGCATCTTTAAAGGCAAATTATTTTTAATACCTTCTCCTATTTCATAAACAATCTCTTTTAAGTTAATACCAAATTCTACCTCATATAATCCTGGTTTATTAAAAAGACTATTTAATGAAATTAATTTTGTCCCCCTGCTCTTATTAAAGCCTAATTCATAATAAGATTTTCCTCCATTCTCTATTATCCAAGGAATATTCGATATTGTTTCAACATTATTTACAACTGTAGGTTTGTTAAATAAACCCGATTCTGTGGGATAAGGAGGTCTTGCCCTTGGCTCTCCTCTTAGTCCCATAATCGCATTTATCATTGCCGTTTCTTCGCCAACTACATAAGATCCTTTGCCTTTTTCCAATATTATGTTTACATTTCTTCCTTTAAGGGAATTTACTCCAATAAGTCCCTTGCTTTTAAATTCATTAACTGCTTTTTTCATTCTTTCATATGCAAGAGGATATTCCTTTCTTATATAAACATAAATATTTTCAACACCTATTGCATAAGCCGCTATTAATGCCCCTTCTATAACTAAATAAGGATTATCTTCCATCAAAACTTTATCGATATATGCTCCAGCATCTCCTTCATCTCCATTAATGATCAAATACCTTTCTTTATCTTTTTGATTATATGCAGATTCCCATTTAAGACCAGTTGGAAAATAAGCTCCTCCTCTTCCTCTTAACCCGGATTCCTTTACTTCTTTTATGATATCTATTGGTTCCATTTCTAATGCTCTTTTAAGAGCTGATAAACCTCCCAAAGAAATATATTGATCTATATTATATACTCTATCCTTAACAATATCTTTTAAAAGAATCGATTTCCTTGATTTAATTTCAATATAAGGTCTTTTATAATTTCCTCTGCTAAGCGATGGACCAGCATAACAAAAACCCAAACAATAAGTTCTTGGTACTTGTTTCATAGATTTTAAAAAAGTTTCGTTATTTAAAGACCTTGAGGCAAAACATGCAAGTCCTCTGCAATATTGTTCAGATAATTCAACTGTAGAAAATGTATAAAATGAATCCACTTCGGGCCTCTTTATTAAAATCTCGGGCATTATATCACAACACTAAAGATAAACAGGAAAATTAATAAGTTTTTTAGCTTATCCCGATAAATTAAATATTGTCGATGATGAAGGTTAAAAGCTGTGAACGATGAACTATACTAGGCCCTGAGACAACAAATTATTAATACAGAATTTACGGCTATAAAATAGGGAGAATATGGAAAAAATTGTTATTAAAATAAGCGGAAGTCTATTATTTCCACCAGATAAAAAATACTATGAAAAGATTAGAGATTCAATAGAAAAAATTATCAACAAAGGTTATAAGATTGGAATTGTTGTTGGAGGAGGTCCTTTAGCCAGAAGCTATATAAATAGCTTAAGAGAATTAAATGTTCAAGAATCAATACTAGATATTTTAGGTATAGAATCTGCAAGGCTTAATGCATTATCTCTTTCCTCTGCTTTACAACCATATAGCATACCAAAGGTTCCAAAAGATTTATCAGAAGCCATAGAAATTTTTAGCAATAATCTAATTCCCATATTGGGAGGTCTACAACCAGGCCATAGCACAAACGCAGTCTCAATGATATTGGCTGAAAGCCTTAACGCAAAGGTTGTGATAAATATGCTTAATAATGTAGACGGAGTTTATACTGGAAATCCAAATGATCCTTTATCTAAAAAGCTTGATAAGATAACGTATAAAGAAATGGAAGAATTAATAAAAAATATGGATCAAGTTGCAGGAGGATATGAATTACTTGATCATGTAGCATTTGAATTAATAAAAAGGAGCAAAATAAAAGTGATATTTATTAATGGTAAAGATCCTGAGAATTTGTTAAAAATAATAGAGGGAGAAAAAATAGGAACTGAATTAGTTCCCGATTGATTATTTCTTATATTTAGGATGATATTTCTTAATCATTTCTTCCTTTATATTTGTAAGTTCCTCTTCAGGCAAATCTGATAATATATCCCATGCCAAATCTAATGTATTTTCTATGCTTCTATTTTCTCTTACACCTTGGGTTAAGAACTTCTTTTCAAATAAATCAGCAAACTTTAAGTATTTTCTATCAGTTTCACTTAAGCTTTCCTCTCCTACAACGGCTGCTAAGCTTCTTAGATCAACTCCCCTACTATATGAAGCATATAATTGATCACTTACTTGGGCATGATCGTCTCTAGTCTTTCCAGGGCCTATTCCTTCCTTCATTAATCTTGACAAACTCATTAATACATTTATTGGTGGATATATACCTTTATTATATAAATCTCTACTTAAGACTATTTGTCCTTCAGTTATGTATCCAGTTAAATCGGGTATTGGGTGTGTTATATCATCGTTGGGCATTGTTAATATAGGTATTTGTGTAATACTTCCCTTCTTACCATGAACTCTACCAGCTCTTTCATAAATGCTTGCCAAATCACTATACATATAACCAGGATAACCTTGTCTTCCAGGAACTTCTTCTCTTGATGAACTTATTTCTCTTAAAGCTTCAGCATAATTAGTCATATCCGTTAATATTACTAATATATGTAAATCTTTTTCATAGGCCAAATATTCAGCCAATGTTAACGCTACCCTAGGAGTAACAAGCCTAATCATTGCAGGCTCGTCAGCTAAGTTTACAAACATTGCTACCCGGTTTAATGCACCAGTTTCTTCGAAGAACTTCTTAAAGAATATATAGTCATCATATTTAATTCCTATAGCAGCAAAAACAACACCGAATTCTTCACCTTCTCCTTTAACTGTTGCCTGTCTTGCTATTTGGGCCGCCAAAATATTATGAGGTAGACCACTACCACTAAATATTGGTAACTTTTGTCCTCTAACTAACGTGTTCATACCATCTATTGCACTGATTCCTGTTTGTATGAAATCTTCTGGATATGCTCTAACAGCAGGATTTATTGGAGAACCATTTATATCATATTTTTCTTCAGCAACAATTTCAGGACCATTATCTATTGGCTCTCCTAATCCATTAAATATCCTCCCAAGCATGTCTTCTGAAACAGGTAATTCCAAAGGTCTTCCTAAAAATCTAACCCTTGTTCCAGTTGTTGTTATACCTGTTGTACCTTCAAAAACTTGCACTACAGCTACATTTTTAGAAACATCTAAAACTCTACCCCTTCTCTTGGTTCCATCAGATAATTCTACTTCTACTATTTCATCATAAGATGCCTTGCTAACCCCTTCAACGACAATTAACGGGCCCTTTATCTCAACGATCTTAGAATATTCTCTTATACCATATAATGAACTCATGCACCTTTCACCTCTTTTGACTTCAATTCTTCAAGTGCATCTAAAGCATGCTTTCTAAGATCTTCAATCATTTCAAGTTTGTCGTTTGGTATATTAAATCTAGCCTTAATTATATCTACATAAAGCCTTCCTAACGATTCTCTTGTTTTCGCTGCAGGAATACCGTTTTGAACTAATTCCCTTGCTTTCCTATAATAGTCTATTATTAATTTCATTAATTCAACTTGCTTTTTAGGAGAAGTAAATGTGTCTATAGGATCAAATGCATTTTGCTTTAAGAACCCTTCCCTAATCATCCTTGCAACATCTAAAACTAACTTATCTCCTTCATCCAGGCTTTCAGTACCTACAAGCCTTACTATTTCTTGCAATTCATTTTCTCTAAGTAATATATCCATAATTTCATCTCTATACTCTTTCCATTTAGGATCGACATTTTTGGCCCACCATTCTGATACAGTATCAGCATATGCACTATAACTTAAGATCCAGTTTATTGCTGGATAATGTCTACTATAAGCCAAAGCTGTATCTAATGCCCAAAATACTCTTGTAAATCTTCTCGTATGAGTTGTTACGGGCTCTGTAAAGTCTCCCCCAGGAGGACTTACTGCTCCAACAACAGTAACGCTACCAACCCTATCAGGAGATCCTATTGTCTTTACCCTACCGGCTCTTTCATAAAATTCTGCTAATCTAGATGCCAAATAGCTTGGATATCCTTCTTCGGCAGGCATTTCTTCTAATCTACCGGCTATTTCTCTTAATGCCTCTGCCCATCTGCTTGTTGAGTCCGCAACTAAGAGAACATCATAACCCATATCTCTGTAAAATTCTGCTATTGTAATTCCCACATAAATACTTGCTTCTCTTGCCGCAACAGGCATATTACTTGTATTTGCAATTAAAACGGTTCTTTCCATTAATGGTTTTCCAGTCCATGGATCTTTATATGTTGGGAATCTTTCTAAAACCTCTGTCATTTCATTCCCTCTTTCTCCACAACCGATATATAAAACAACGTTTGCTGACGACCATTGAGCTAATCCATGCATTGTAACTGTCTTTCCTGTTCCGAAACCTCCAGGTATCATTCCTGTACCTCCTTTAGCCATTGGGAACAATGTATCGATTATTCTCAAACCTGTAATTAATGGCTCTGATGGATCTAGTTTAAGATTATAAGGCCTTGGGAATCTAACTGGCCAACGGTGAGATAAGTATAATTCCTTTACTTTTCCATTAACTTTTATCTCTGCTATTGGATCTACTATTGTATAATCTCCTTCAGGTGCAATCCATGATATTTCTCCAAATGTATTTGGAGGAACCATCACTTTGTGTAATATCAATTCTGTTTCTTGAACTAAACCTAAAAGGTCTCCTCCAGAAACCTTATCGCCAGTTTTTATTTCACTAGGCATAAAATGCCATTTTTTATCTCGTGGTAATGGACTTACTTCAACTCCTTTTTCAACGAATATGCTCCTTTTTGGAGAAGTTTTGGATAATAGATCAGCAATAAATGGTAGAGGTCTTTGAACTCCATCATAAATATTCCCTAATAATCCAGGGCCTAGCTCAACGCTTAATGGCGATCCAGTTCCTTCAACTACTTCTCCAGGCTTTAAGCCAGTAGTAGATTCATATACTTGAATATACGCTTGATCTCCTTTAATTCTTGTTACTTCTCCAATAAGCCTTTCTTCTCCTACCCTAACCATTTCGTACATTTGAACTCCAGTCATGTTTTCTGCTATTACAAGAGGTCCTGTAATTCTACTAATCTTACCCTTAACCATATTACTTCCCTCCAAATAATTTATCTGAAGCTATACCCTTAAGAAAAACTTCATTTTCTTTTATAATCTGATCTATGCTAAAATCTAATTTAATTGTTCCGTCTTTATTTGTTGCTACTATCCCTCCAATTATATTTACACTTTCTTTTGAGATTTCAATGTTTTTAATTTGAGATGTTAATTTTTTAACAAGTTCTTTATCATCTTCAGATGTATAAATTATTAAGCCGTTATAATTATCTGCTTCAGAAGCAATAATTGAAATAACTTTCTTCATGAAATTAATATACCAATCCTTATTCTTTTCTTTTTTAATTTCATTAACTGCATTATTAAAAACATCATCAATATACTTGTTCCTTTTTTCAGAAACAGCTTTTCTCACCTCTAATTGAAGACTTGCCTCTACACTTTTCAAGGATTCTGCAAGTTCTTGAGATTTATTATTTAATCCTTTTTTAAACTCATTTAATGCTGTTTGATATGATTCATTTAATAGTTTCAAAGATGCATTATATGCATCATCTATTAACTTTTTAGTTTCATTGAAATTTTTTTCCTTTATTTCTTCTGCAACCTTTTTTGGATTCCCTGTTAACGACATATCGCATCTACCCCATTCCTAAAGCCTTAGCTAACAATTTATCAATATTTATGGGCTCAGCTTTAACCCATTTAGTTGGTAAAATCAATAGGGTTATGTTTAACGAATTTGCCAAATTTCTTAAAGAATTTTCATCATTTACAACATGTTTTAAAACTATAGCAAGTGTGCTTCCCTTTTCTTTTGCTTTTTTAAGGTTTTCTTCAGCTTCCTTTTGATTATTTGCTTCTAATATTGGTATTCCAGCCAGCTTAAATAGATTAGCACTTTGTCTGTCTCCTATAACAATAAGTTTACCTTCGGAACTCAATTTAATCACTTACAATATTTAAAATTAAACGGGTGGCTTTTAAGCTTAAATAGTGAAATAGTTAATACGCGTTTAATTTTTATATGAATATAATTCCTATTAATACTTTAAAAATCAAATCAAAAACATTAATAACAAAATTAACTTAAGTTTTAAAATGCTCTTATCTAAATAAAAGAAATTGTATAGGGGTCTAAATTGCTAGTTGCCAATAAAGTTGAAGAAGTAGTAATAGCTGTGCCAAATAGTGTTTATGATAGAGTTGTTGCTAGCCTAGCTACTTCGGGAATTTTCCATATAGAACCTCCTACTAAAGAATTAACAAAATACTCTATGAGAATTTACAGATCTGCATCAGCTCTTGCATCTGAAAGAAAGGCTAGATTAGAAGGTTTCTTTAAAGCAATAGGCAAAAACCCAGAAATCATTTCGGGCATAAATATAAAGGTATCTAATTGGGTTGATTTTTTAAATGAGCTTATCAATCAAAATAAAGATCTAGAAGTATTCTTTGAGAAAAACATATCAAATTTAAATGAGTTAAGAAATAAAGTAAATGACTTATTAGAAATAAAGAGACTTATTGAATTTCTATCTTATTTAGATGTAGATATCAAGAAAGCCCACGAATCTAAATTGATTTCATTTTCTATTGGGATAATTCCTGAAGAAATGATAGAATATGCTAAAAATGCATCAAAAGAAGTTTTATTAGCATATGAAAAGCATCAGGAAAATTACTATGTTTTAGCGATAGCCGGAAGTAATGATAAAGTTAAAAAAGTATATAGCGACTTAATTAAACTAGGCTTTACAGCTATATCAATACCAATTGAATTCAGTGGAAATCCTTCTAAGGCATATAAAGAAATAGAAGATGAAATAAGAAAATTAAACGATCAAATAGAAGCTATTTTAAAAAGCTTAATGGAAAAATATAATAATTTAAAAGAATACTATACAAAAATTTATGTCATAAATGAAGTATTTAAAATACTTAACAATACAGCTTCTTCTGAAACAACATCATTTATACATGGTTTTATAGATGCAAAAGATTCTAAAAAGCTAAGAAATCTAATTAAAAATTCAACAGATGATAGATATTTGGTGTATAGTTTAGGCATAAAAAGAGGGCAAAGAGAAGTACCTAGTAAGATGGATATACCCAAAGCATTTAAACCATTTGAATCAATATTAAAAATGTACGGAGTCCCTAATTCTAATGAAATCATTCCAACAATATTTATGGCTATAACAATGCCAATAATATTTGGCTTAATGTTCCCAGATATAGGCCATGGATTATTGGTTGCACTTTTTGCATTGTTTTTCTTAATGCCTAGAAGCAAGGATCTAGGTAAAGTAGCTCTTATTTTAGGTATCGCGGGAATGATAACAGGATTTTTTGCAGCAGAATTCTTTGGTCCCTTGCCAGCACAGGCAATTCATCTAGAAGAATTTTGGAGAAGTCTTGGATTCCAATCAGCGCCCATAGAATCGCCAGTTGATATATCAATAACTGGAGGCTCGCAACAATTAATGCAGAAGTTGTTTTACTTATCGATGGATATATCATTCTGGATAGGAGCCTTTATGCTAATTTTCGGTACCTTATTAGGTATAATTAATAGCTATTTGAAAAAAGACTACGAAGATATGTATGGAGAAAAATTACCTCTATTCTTATTATTCTTGGCAGCAGGCTCACCATTTTTAATATACTTTAATTCTACAGAAGCTGGATCAGCAATAAAGCAAGCATTATTTGGATTAGGAAAAGGGGGACCAATGGAAGCCTTTATATTCTATGGATCCATAATTTCATTGATATGGATTCTTTTAGGCAAAGCAATTTATAGAGCAATAGAAGGAGAAGGATTCAAACTGAATCCAATAGATTCATTCATAGGATTATTTGAATCTATGCTACTAGTTTTAGGAAATAGCATTAGTTTTCTAAGAATAATGGGATTGAGTCTTGCCCATTCAGGTTTAATGGTTGGATTCACTATATTATATTTAGTTATAGATCCTGTGGGACCTAAAAATCCTGTTCTGTTTATATCTGCACTAATAGTTTACATATTAGGAAATTTACTTACAGCAGGATTAGAAGGTATAGTGGCGTTTGCCCATGACTTAAGGCTTCACTTCTATGAATGGTTTAACAAATTCTATACTGGTAATGGGATAATATTTAACCCAATTCAACTACCTAATATAACAATAACTTTCTCATAATGAAAAGAAAAAGTTTTTGGTTTTGTTTAACAACTATTTATTTGCCGATGAGGAAGGCTGGTATTACAGATCAATGAAGAAAGATACCAGAACTGAGGTAATATTTAATAAAAAATTATAGTTCAATCGATGATATAATAGAAACCGATATAAACCTCCTCTTACTATTTTTAAATAGGTGAATTTTATGAAAATTCAAGAAGAGAATGAAATACAGCCAAAAGGTGCCAAAGCATTTAGAGAAAGCCTAATGTGGCTTGTTCTAAGAATATTAGCAGAAAAACCTAGTCATGGATATGAAATTATGAAGAAGATTGAAGAAATGACACATGGCAGATGGAAGCCAGCTGCTGGTACTTTATATCCTTTATTGGATTCGATGCAAAATGAAGGATTGATAGAAATCAAATCATATGAGCAAGAAGGAGTAAGAGGAGGAAAAAAGATAATTTATGGATTAACTACTAATGGATGGATGTTGTTAAAAGAACAACTTATAAACAAGATTTCAATATATACATCTATGATAAATTACATTATATTAGGAGGAATAGATTGCATGAGAAAAGAAGGATATCAAAGTGAAGCATCAGAAGTTTGCAACAGCTTAGCAGATTGGCTAACAAAACTTCAATCTGAACTAAATTCATATTGCAAGAAAAGCTAAACACGGTGCTTAATTATTGCCTCTATATCTTGTAGGATTAAATCATGAATATATAACGCAAAAGGCCGTAGAATATATAAAATCTTCTGATTTAATTATTATTGATTCTTATACCATGCCTAATACAGATAAAATAATTTCTGATATTTTAGATATAGCAAAAGAGAAGAAAGTAATTATTGCAAACAGAAAAATGCTTGAGGATGAATCTTCTGATATTTTAGATATAGCAAAAGAGAAGAAAGTTAGCATAATAATTCCTGGTGATCCATTAATAGCAACAACACATGCTTCTATTGTTATAGATGCAAAGATCAAAAACATCGAGACAGAAATAATAAATGGGGTTTCTGGAATTTGCATGGCAAAATCCTTATCTGGCTTGCAATATTACAAATATGGTAAAACTTTAACAATTCCTGGTCCTTGGAGAAATGTAAAGGCTTTTAGTCTATTATTTAATTTATACGCAAATCTATGCATTAAAGCGCATACTCTTTTGCTATTTGATATCGATGATAACAAAAAGACTTTAAAAGTATCTCAAGGAATAAAGACGATTCTAGATCTAAATAATGAATTAAAATTATATAATAATTTAGAAAATTTATTGGGAGTTCTTATACATGCTGGAGATAAAAATATATTCATAGGAGATTCTTTAAAAAATTTATTAAGTGATATTAATATTGAGGAACCTTATAGCTTAATAATTCCTTCAAATCTGCATTCAGAAGAAGAAAATTACCTGAAATATGTTTTAGGGATTAAAAGTGATGCATTAGAAAAACATAAGAGATTTATTAAAGAGGATTTTTGCAAATATATGCAATATTTAAGTAATTATATTTAATAAATTAAATATTAATCTAAAAGATATAAATTCTATTTCAATCTTAATTAATAGGATAAAAATGGAAGCTTTGGAAAAACAAGATATAGAAAAACTAATATTAAAATATTTTGATGCAAAATTTGTTTCACAAGATAAAAATGCACTTAAATATAAAATTGTTGGAACTAATGAAAATAATATTTCCAAAGCTTTTATAAATTTATATAAAGAATCCTTTAAGTTAAATTATGCAGTAAGTTTAAGGAAGGAAAACAATACATTATTTATTTATGCTTTTAAAAAAGTTAATAGGACAAATATATTTGTTGTAGTCACGTTAGCTATAATCACATTAACCACCGTTTACATATCAGGTCTCGTATTTAATAATCAAGGCAAATCCTTAGCATATAGCCCATTTGCGTATCTAGCTGCATTGATAGTACCTCTCCTTTTGCATGAAACCGGCCACTGGCTCACTATGAGAAGATTCAAAGTTCCTGCAAGCCCTCCATATCTTTTACCGGCACCACCACTACAACTAGGATTCTTAGGAACCTTTGGGGCAGTAATAAATATGGAATGGCTACCTCCAACAAACAACATATTAGCTTTAACTGGAGTCATGGGTCCTTTAACAGGTTTTTTAACAGCGATACCGTTTACAATAGTTGGATTAAAATACTCTACTTTAGTTCCTCAATCGTTAGTTTCTCCAGGTTCAACAATAAATTTAGTACCTTTAGTTGTAAGCATAATAACTTATATTGAAAAGGTACCTGCTGAATATGTAATTCAACCATCAGCCATGATGTTTGCCTCATATATAGTGTTTTTCGTCACATTTCTAAATTTGATTCCTGTTGCCCAACTTGATGGAGGCCATGTATTAAGAGCAGCTTTAGGAGAAAGAAACCATAGGATTGTTTCTATTATATTCATATTTGCATTAATCTTGGCAGGACTATGGTATGATACGTTTGCAGTTTTTGGTTTATTTGCATTTTTCTTTTTCCTGCTATCAGGAGGAAGACATCCTGGATCTGCCATGGGTGATGATAAGCTTTCTAAGTCTGGAATATTAGCTGTTATTATTTACAGCTTATTGCTTATACTTACTTTGCCACTCCCAGCATAATAACTTTTCTTATACTTTCTTATAATTTTTATAATAAAGCCAGGTTTATTAATAAGAAATAAGATTAAGAATAACTAATTTTTCTATCATAATTTTTTATTGTATTACAATTACTTATTATAAAATCCCTTATTCCATCAAATTCACTTCCCTTTAAAATTGACCTTATTAAAAATATGAACTGTTCCCCTAAAACTTCTATTCCTAATGCACATCCAGTTTTAGGATTATTTAGTAGTAATTCAACGAAGCTTACATTATATTTAGCTCTCGATTGATTATCTAACAAAATATATGCCCCCATAAATGAATTTAACGCTTTATTACTTAACAAGCTAATTACTTCATTAAGTCTATTATCTTCCTGACCCTCATTTCCCATATTTAATGTCCTCCATATTATATTAGGATCTATTAAGATCACCTTTTCATACCTCTATGATTATGAATGCCTTTCAATCTAGATAGGTATAAAACATAAGTTATTTCTCTTTCAAGGGAGAAAAGCTTATATACCAGTTTTATTTTATAGAAACATATAAAGAACAAATGAAAATATTAAACTAGAAATTTACAACCAATAATTTTGGTGCAAAAAATGAGTGAAAATGGAGAGGAAACTAGCGAAGAAGAGGAAGAAGAGGAAGAAGAAAGCAGCTCACAAGAGGAATCCCAGCAATTAATAGAATATAAGGTAGAAAGTCCAGAACTTTTAGATATTATGCTAAAGTCATTTGATATCTTAGAAAAAGCGGCAGCAAATATAATAAAAGTTAATGAAGCTAGAGCCTATTATAATGAAGAAGTAGAGAAAAAGATGTCTGAACTTTCAACCTCTTCTATAAAGAAGACGAGGAAGGCAAGAAAAGCAAAAAAGAAAGAAGGCAAGAAAAAGACGAGCGAGAAAAAGAAAGAAAGTAGTAAAGAAATTAAGAAGGAATCAAAAGAATTGAGAAAAGCAAAAAAGAAAGAGAAGAAAAGCGAAGAAACTGATGAAAGCTAGATTTATTTTTCTATTTTCACTTCATAGCCCATATCGTTAAGAGCTTTAATTATTAATTCTTCTTTCAATCTCCTATCAAATGTAATCACGACAATCTTTTTATTATTTTCTTTTATAAGCTTTAAATTATCTACTACAACAGCCCCCCTAATCATATCGCTTACATCTTTATCTGGCGTAACATAATCCTTAAATTTCTTTTTTTGAAATTCATAAAATTCATCAAAATTATTTAATATCCTAAATGACTCATTTACGTCCTTTGTTTTTATTCCCCTTAACGAAACAACTCTTTTTAATAACTCTATTGCATCATTTAACTCAAGCCTAACACTCCTATAGTTTCCGGGTTCTATTTTTAGATGAATTTCTTTCATTTTATCCCTGGTATAATTTGTTATACAAATCAATATTTTAATTTAGATGATGTTTAACACTTAATTTTTAATCCCTATTTTTTACAATAATTGGAGGTGGAAAAATGTCAGGATCGTATATGGCATATCCAAAAATAAGAGAAGATATAATAATTGGGCCCCCATATTTAACTAAGTATGAAAAAGCAAAAATAATTGGAATAAGATCTTTGCAATTAACTCATAATGCTCCTCCTTTGGTTAAACCTGATATCGTAAAATCCTCAGATCCTGTTAGCATTGCTAAATATGAGGTTGAAAATGGTATATTACCCGTTTCCATAATCAGATATACCCAATCTGGTCTAAAACAAGTTATACCTTTAAAGCTACTAATCCAAGAGAACCCAACATAATATCTATATAGATCTAACTTTTCTCCTAAATCTATTATAAAAGTACCTTGTATATTATGTATACTATTT